>CAIQJD010000484.1 GCA_903872005.1 uncultured bacterium
GGCACCAGGGTAAAGCCGCCGAATACGCCCCAATAAGAGAGCCAGAAACTCTGCCATTCGCGGCTGATGAGCTGCGCCAGGGTGGGGGTGTTCAGGCGCGGGCCGGCAATGGCGACCATCGTCTTCAGGCCCAGCAAATCCGCGTAGAGCTGAAGATTGCGCCAGAACCACCAGCCGGCGATGGCGAGGATGGGGCCGACGATGAGCAGCCCGCTGACGATGAAGCGGCGCAGGTTGCGGGCGCGCCACGCGCCCCAGGCCACGCCCAGCGCGGCGAAGGGCCATAGCACCATGCCGCTCAGCTTGGTCAGAGTCGCCAGGCCCAGCAGGATGCCGAGGGTCAGGGCCAGTCGGCGATAGCGCGGCGTCTCGGGCCGCATCAGGCGCACGATGATCCAGAGCGCGGCTGTGCTCAACAGGATGAGCAGGTTGTCGTTATTGACCGACGCGTTGATGAAGAGCGCCATCGGGTTGAACGCGGCCAGCGCGGCGGTCAACAGCGCCAGGGCTTCTTGGGCCGGGAAGAGGGCGCGCGCCAGGCGGTAGGCGAAGAAGATGGCTCCGGCACTGAGGAGCAGCGAAAACCAGCGCGCCAGCTTGACCGCCAGCGCCGCGCCGGCCAGAGGCGCCGGCTCCAGCGGGTGGCGGTAAAGATTGACGTTGTGGGTGGTCAGCGCGATGCCGACCTGCGTGTAGGGGTTGCGTACGAAGACCGTGTCGAAGTCGGCCATATCCGCCAGGGCGGCCAGCCGCGCCGCCAGGACGTAGTAGAGCGGCGGTTGGCTTCCCTCCTGTGCCCAGGTCATGTCCGGCGCGGCGGGATTCTGGACCGGCAGGGGGTTGCCATTGGCCAGCCAGTGCACGACGGCGAAGTGGGAGCCTTCGTCAGTGGCTTCCAGAATCGGCGTCGCCCAGTCGTAGGCCAGGCCCAGGAGCAGATGCAGGGCAAGGATGAGCCAGAGCCAGCGCGAGGTCTTCATGCCGTCTTTCAGTTCAGGCCGCCGGCGCGCCATCGGCCGGCCGATGCATCAGTAGTTTGGTGGCCGGCAGAGGCCAGGCGCCGTATTGCTGACAGGCGTCAATCCAAACCTGCAGGGCCGGCCAGCGGGCTTCGTCGCCGGGCTGGTAGTACTGGTAGCCGGCGCTTTCGTACAGCCGGCGCGCCCAATAGGCCGGCTCGCGCACGTGCAGGGTGAAACGCTGGACGTCCGATTGTTGGCCCAGGGCGGAGCGCCAATGGTACTCCAGCAGCGCGTGGCCGTAGCCGCAGCGTTGGTAGGGCGCGGCGACGAAGAGGGCGTGGAGGTGGCATTGCGTGGGGCGTGTTCGCCAGCCGGCAAATGCCGCCGGCGCGGCGTCCGGCGCGTGCAGGAAGACCCATTCGGTATCAGGGTCGCGCAACATACGCCCCCAGACGTCGGGGTCAAAGCCCAGGCCGGCCTCCAGGAAATCCGGGTCCAGGATGCGCTGAGATTCGCGCAGGAGCATGATCAGCGTATCGAGATCGGCGTCCGAGCGATCGGAAACGCGGATAGTGTGGGCTGCGGTCATGACTCACTTCCTTACAAGATAGACCCTCCCATTATACCATGATCGGGCCAGAAGGCTGAATCCGGGCAGGCGAAGAGAGAGGGTCAGGCCGGCGGCGTGAAAGCGAAGTCTGTGAGGAGGCCGGCGCCGCGCAGCGTCAGGAGGATGAGGGCGGTCAGCGCCAGCGCGCCGGCCAACAGCGCCCAATCCGCCGGGGTCACGCTGAGGCGCCGGAAATAGGTGCGGCGCTCGCACGCGCCGAAGGCTTTGGAATCCATGGCGATGGCGACGCGTTCTGCTTTGCGAATGGCGCCGGCCAGCAATGGGATGGCGTAACGCTGCAGTTGCTCCCAGCGGCCGCGCAGCGTGGCGCGCTCGCCGGCGCCGCGAATGCGATGGGCGGCGCGGATCGTGTTCAGCTCAGAGCGCCACAGGGGCAGGAAGCGATAGGCGACCAGGATGCCGTAGCCCAGGCGATAGGGGAAACGGGCTTGTTGGATCAGGCTGAGGACGAATTCCGTCGGGTCGGTCGTGGCGACAAAACAGAGCGAGAAGGTAATCAAGGCCAGCATACGCAGGGTCAGCGAGACGCCGGCGCGCAAGCCTTCGGCCGAGACGCGCCATGGCCCGATCTGCCACAGGATGCGCAGGGTCTCGCCGGGCGCCGGCGCATAGAAGAAGGCATTGCTGCCCAGGAAGCCGATGGCTCCCAGGGTGGAGAAGAACAGGAGCGGGCGCGCCAGCCGGCCCAGGGGCACGCGGCCCAGGAGCCGGCCGACGGCCAGCCCAACGGCGAAAAAGACCAGGGGCGTCCAGGGGTCAAAGCTCATGGTCAAGGGGAGCGCCATGCAGAGCAGGCTGAGGAGCTTCAAGGCCGGGTTGCGCCGGCGCAGGAAAGAATCGCCGGCCTCGGCCGAGAACCACCCGTTCATGGGCGCGCCTCGCCAATGGGAGCGGCCGGCAGGCCGAAGAAGGGGAGCCAGTCGCGCAGGGTCAACGGCCGGCCGCCGTCTGTATAGCCGATGTCCAGGGCATGGGCCAGCTCATGCAGCGGCAGGGGGCACAGGTTGGCGTCGCGCAGCAGAGCATCTTGGGCGAAGAGGGCCGGCGTTGGGCCGGCGAAACGCAGAACGCCATCTACCAGGACGCCCACGCACTCGACATAATCCGCGACCAATTGCATGTCGTGGGTGATGAGAAAGAGGGTCACGCCGGCGCGGCGCAGGGCCATCAGTCGTTCCATGAGCGCGTGCGCGCTGTGGCGATCTTGCCCGAAGGTCGGCTCATCGAGGACGAGGATGCGTTGGCCGACGGCCAACATCGTGGCGACGCTGAGCCGGCGCTTCTGGCCGATGCTGAGCGCGAAGGGGTTCTGGCGTCGGTAGGGGGCCAGGTCGAAGCTATCCAGCAGGCTGGCGACAACCGGCGCGATTTCCGCGGCCGGCCGCCGGCGCACGCGCAAGCTGTAGGCCAGCTCATCTTCGATGGTGCGCTCGACGAACTGGTGTTCGGGGTTCTGGAAAACGTAGCCGACATGGGCGGCGATTTCTGGGGCCGATAGGGTCGTGATGTCGTCGCCGTCAAGGTAAACCGCGCCGGCCGGCGGGCGCAGGATGTCGGCCAGATGCGCGGCCAGGGTCGTCTTGCCGGAGCCGTTGGCGCCCAGCAGGGCGAAGGTCGCGCCGGCCGGCGCGCTGAGATTCACGTCGCGCAAAACCGGCGGGCCGCCAGGGTAGTGGAACGAAAGACCTCGCACGGCAATGGCCAGCGTGGCGGATAGGGGGCGCGGCGGCGGGGCAGTCAGGCGGCGCTGGCGCAGCAGCCCGGCGAAGGTCGCGCCGGCCTCTTCCAGCGTCAGGGGCAGGCGCGGCACTGACAGGCCGGCCAGGTGCAGCTTACGCCCCAACGCGGTGACTTGGGGGAGCCAGATGCCCAGTTGATCCAATTCATCGCCGGCGGCGTCGAAGATGTCGGCCGGCGCGCCGGCGGCAAGAAGTACGCCGCCTCGGCCCAGAAGAAGCACGCGATCCACCATGCCGATGACATCGTCCAGGATGTGCTCGACGATGATCAGGGCCAGCGCCGGCTGTTGCGCCTTCATCTGGCGCAACAGGGCAAAGAATTCGCGCCGGCCGGCCGGGTCGAGGTTGGCGGTCGGCTCGTCCAGGAAGAGGATCGCTGGCCGGCGCGCCAGGGCGCAAGCCAGCGCCAGGCGTTGCTTCTGGCCCCCGCTCAGCCGGTCGCTACGTTCATGTCGGCGCTCCAGTAACCCCACCTGGGTCAATGCCTCGACAATGCGGCGCTCCATCTCGTCGGCCGGCGTCGCCTGGTTCTCCAGACCGAAAGCGACTTCGTCTTCGACGGTCAGCATACAAAATTGCGCTTCGGGGTCCTGGAAGACGATGCCGA
>CAIQJD010000485.1 GCA_903872005.1 uncultured bacterium
GACGTAGACCTTCCAGAAAGGTCGCCTTCAGGCGTGTCCCCACGTTGAACTTGGCGACGCCGCCGCGGATCGCCGGCGGAATTGCCTCTGCCGGAAAGCCCGACCCGCCATGCAAAACCAACGGGGCCTGGGCCGCCGCCCCAATCGCCGCCAGGAGATCCACGTCCACCTGCGCCACGCCATGCAGAAGCAAATGGGTGTTGCCAATGGCTACCGCCAGGGCATCTACGCCGGTCTGGGCCACGAAACGCCGCGCTTGCGCCGGGTCGGTGCGCTCTGCGCCGGCGCCTGGCAGCGTCGCATCCGGGAGATGGTTCAGCTCCGCTTCGACGTCCGCGCCATAGCGGCGCGCCAGGGCCACGACCTGTTGCGTGGACTCGACACGTTGCTCGAAAGACTCCTCGCCATTGTCGAGCATAACGGCATTACAGCCGGCGTCGAGGGCCTGGCGCAGCTGCGCGAAGGATTGCGCCTCGTTGAAGAGCACAGCGGTCGGGACTGCGGCGCTCTCGGCCAGGCGCCGGGCGCAACGCGCCAGATCCACGACGCCGCCCCGATCCAGCCAGGACTGGTTCGTGACCAGCGCGCCGAAGCCGAGGATGGTCGGCGCGCCGGCCTCTTCGGCTGCCTCCAGCGCCGCCTCCAAAGAGTATTGATCCCACGACTCGAAATAGCCGAGGGCGTAGCCGCCCTGGCGCGCGAGTCGCAATAGTTCGGTCATGCTGGCAACGCCCAAAGCTGGATTCTCCTCGCTCAGAGTGATCGGGTATCGGCCGGCGCGCATTCAGCCGGCATACATGCAACGTTGCGCCTCATCGGCGAAAGCCTCAATCAACGACGGATCAGCGTCGAAAAAGTTGTCCGAGGGACAGAGGATGTAGCCGCCGCCGGCGCCTGCCGCCTCGAAGCAGCGCCGCACTTCGGCGCGAGTCTCTTCGGGCGAACAGTCCTTCAGGAAGTGGAACTGGTCGAAGCCGCCGATCATGCAAACCCTGTCGCCGATGCGGCGCTTGGCCTCGGCCAGATCGGTATCGCCGCCCATGGCCGGCGGCGTGAAGGTCTCCATGGCATCGGGCTGCATGTCAGCGATCTGTTCCAGAAAGCGCATCATGCCGCCGCAGGTGTGATAGGAGATGCGCTGGCCGGCCGCATGCGCCAGCCGGATCAGCTCGCCATCATACGGCGCGACGAACTCGTCAAAGTACTTCGGCGAGATGACCGTGCTCGATGCGGTGCCGCCCCCCAGCTCCAGGATATCATAGCGAGCGCCCTGGAGGGACCGCATGTAGGTCTTCTTGCGCTCGAACAGGATCTTCAGCAGCTCATGCGTCCAGGCCGGGTCGTCATGCGCCGCCAGGATCATGCGCTGCGTCCCGACCAGGCAGCAGGCATCCTGCCACGTGCCCGGTTGCCCGAAGACGTCGAAGCAACAGATCCAGCCGCGCACGATGCCCCGGTCTCCAAATGACGCCGCCTGCCGGTTGATCGCCGCGACGTCGCACTTGGGATGGGTGACGTGCTTGGCGATGATCTCGATATCACGCTTCTCTTTGATCAGGTATTCGCTGACCCAAGTGGTATAGTCGTTGGACTGCAAGACCATCGAGAGCGTGCCATCCGGCGTGATGAAGCGATAGCGCGTGGTGGTGAAGGCCGGATGGGGCAGCGGCTCAATCTCGATGCGCCATCGGTCTGTGGCGACGCGCCGTGATTCCAGGAACCCGATCTCCCCCTGATTCGGATCGTAGTACTCGCCCCGGCTGAAGTCCGGCGTATGGCAAATCGTCCAGAGGATCGGATCGAGGTGTGTGGCGTCCCAATAGGCGTCTTCGGAGATGCCGCGCATGTAGCGATTGAGGAAGTAGGGCATGATGAAGTGGTGCGTCGCCGGCAACCGATCCGGGACGCCGCGCGTCAGCGCAGTGAGCAGGCGTTCTCGGGAAGTCATCCTGGTCATCGCCATGCGCTCCTCTGCATCTCCAGATGGTGGCCGGCGAGGAAGTCGAGGGCCTGCGGCCGGGTGAAAACGCCGGCCGTCGTGCCCAGCTTCGTGCAGGCCGAGCCGCCGATGGCCGCCGCAAATTCCAGCGTGCGTTCCAGGGGCCACCCCTCGAGCAGGCCGACGATGAAGCCGGCGTCGAATGCGTCGCCGGCCCCTGAAGCATCCACAGCGTCTATCGGGAAGACGCCGGCGCGCAAGACCTCGGTTTGCGTGGCCGCGATGAAGCCCTCGCTCCCCTGGGTGATGACGACCACGCCGGCGCCGCCATCCACAAAGCGGCGCGCCTGGCGCATCGGATCGCGCTCGCCGGTGATAGCGCTGGCTTCATCGTCGTTGGGCAGGAAGACGTCGGTATAGGCCAGCACTTGCTCGAACGGGCGCATGCCCTCGGCGGCCGAGACGCCGGCCACATCCAACACCGTGCGTACCCCGCGTTCGCGCGCAAAGCGGAAGAGCTGGATCAAGGCGGCCTGATCCATGCGCGGCATAATCTGGTAACCGCCAACATAGAGGACGCGCGCGCCGGCGACCGCGCCAAGGTCCACATCGGAGAGCGAGAGGGCGGCATTGGCCCCCAGCGTGTGGATGAAGCGCCGGTCCTCGCCGATGACCGGCAGGATCATGGTGCGCGAAGTCGGCAGTGTCTCGGAGACGCGCAGGCCGGCGACGTCCACCCCGTGGGCGCGCAACGCGCCGGCGATGAAGTCGGCGAAGGCATCCCGGCCCACTTTCCCGACGATGCCAGCCGATACACCCAGCTTCCGCAGGCCGATGGCGGCATTGGCCGCGCAGCCCCCGACGCTGAGCATGAGATCATCCACCAGGAGCAGCTCGCCGGCGTGGGGCAACCGGGGCAGCGGCGGGGCCAGGATGTCGGCGACCAGGACGCCAAGACATAGGACATCGCAGGCTGAGATGGGCATGCGGAGACCCTCCTCTGGGCAAAGCCGGCTCAGGCGACCACCGGGATGCGCTGGATCGCCGGATCGCGGAAGATGTCGGCCTCATCGGTGCTATGGGTCGAGAACTCAGAGACGATCGCGCCTTCGGGGCCGGCCTGGAACCAATGCCAGCTCTCCGGCATCAGCGTGTACTGCTCGCCGGGGTGCAGGACGACTTCGTGGCGCAGGGTGAGATGCTCGCCATGCTGGGCCGGGAGCTTGCCCTCGAACGCTGCCGACGCCGGCCCTTCGAGGTAGAGCCGCACAATCCCCCACCGGCAGCGGAAAGTCTCTTCTTTGCCCGGTTGTCCCTGCACTGGCGGGTGAATGTGTTCGGGACAGGTCTGCCAGGGGAGCATGATGATCTCTTTGGCGCAGACGCGCTGGGTGTTGACGTAAGTGATGACCTCCAGCCCGATTTCTTCCAATCGGCCGAGGCCAAAGTCGGCCACTTCCATGCCGGCGCGTTCTTGGGGCGTGAGAACGATGCCGGCCGTTTCCAACAGGGCGCATGCCCGGTCGCGCGCGGCGCTATATTGTTGGCGTGTTAACATAGCGTGTTCGTGTTCCTCCTCATTTGCTGGGCGTTCCCAGCGCGGCGACGCCGGCCATGGCGCAAGCGTGATCCTCTTCTACCAGGCCGCCGCTGGCCCCGACCGCGCCGATGAGCTGGCCGGCGCGCCAGATGGGCGCTCCGCCTGGGAAGATCACCATGCGTCCCCCGACATTGGCCTGGAACCCGAAGAGCGGCCCGCCAGGCTGGCATTGGGGCGCTAACTCGGCAGTAGTCATGCGGCACGTCAGGGCTGTATACGCCTTGTCCTGTGCGATGGGCACGGCGATCAGCTCCGAATCATCCATGCGGATGAACGCGGTGAGGATGCCACTCTCGTTGACGACGGCGATGGCCATGGCGATGCCCATCTCCTGGGCTTTGGCGCGCGCCGCGGCGATGACTTGTTCGGCTTCAGCGAGTTTCATGTGCTCCCTCCTGGTCTCCAGCGCGCTATTGCTCGACTTCCGTGACTTCGTTGTACCACTTGACCCGATCGCCGATCTTGCTGCGTATGTTCCAGGCCATGCTCTTGGGAGCGTCGTTCATGGCGCTCAGGAGTTGGGCGATGCGCTCTTCAACGACGACGCGATCCTCAGCAGAGAGCCAGGCGTAGGTGCGACCCAGCTCGACGACTTTACGCAAGTTCATGCTGATCGTGCGCCAGAGACCCCAGTCTTTGGCGCACATGCCGGCGATGTGGGGCATGTTGATCGTCTCTTCGTCGCCGGCGTCCATGCGGTGCTCGCGCACCAGCATGATGGTGTCTACGACATCTTTATAGTTGAGCTGGACGATCTGCATCTTCTCCAACAGCAACTCGGCCAGGGGGATGGTGGGAGAATCCACTTCCAGCCGGCCGGCCCAGGGGATGGGGTGACAGAAGTCGAGCTTGTCGAAGAAGACGTCGACGTGCAGCAGGGTCTTGGGGTCGGCAAAGATGAGCCGGCTGCGCGCATAGACGACGGCGGTCTCGCGATCTTCCAAGAAGCCCAGCTTATCGAAGGTCTTGC
>CAIQJD010000486.1 GCA_903872005.1 uncultured bacterium
CCCATGGATATCCCCGTCTCTCAGTATATTCTGGATGGACAAAGGGTGCTCTCGACGGAGTGCATCTTCTGTTTCGAATGCGTCAATGTGTGCGCGAAGGGCGCGCTGGATTCTACGTTCGGCTTCGATTTTCCCAGGCGCGAACGGTAGCGTGACGACTGCGCGCCATGCGGTCGGGCCGCGCCGGCCTCCTGCGTGAGCAATACGATTGCGCTGAGGAACATCTACCCGGTCTGTGACGCGGTGTACAGCGAAACGCGGGGTGAAGATTGGCGCGGGGGAGCCATTTTCGAAGCAGGGCGAGACAGAGCGATGGCCGGCGGTTGACATTCAGTCTGGACTGGCCTATGATACTCACGGCTTGCAGACGCATGTTCGACGTGGGATACACCGCGCGCGACTGGCAGAGAATCAAGCGAGCGGCAGGTTTCTGGCAACCGCTCCTGTGTTGTATTGGGCACACTGATTGATTCTACGCAAGTCTCGTGATTCGACCTCCGTTCTGAAAGGAGCCAGACGTGACTGAGCAACCCTCGACAGAAGTCGCGCCATCCGAACCACCGGCAGCGAACTCATCCAATAGCGTTCAATCACAACGCCAACCGTTTTCTGCAGGTTTCCAGTTTTCCGAACTTTCACTGTTGTTGGCTATACTGATGCCTTTGGCGTTTCTTGTCTTGGCAATTATCGAATTCATTGGTTCGTTGTGGCGCCCCATTGCAGTAGTCCTGTACGTGTTGGTCTTGGCAGCGGGTATGGTCACACTGCTGGGGAATCGTATCAATAGAGATAAAGCAAAGCCGGATAACGCTGAATCCGATGTTAGCGTTGTTATAGTTTTTGGGTTGTTTGTGATCGTAGGGTTCAGTCAACTTGGCAGACATCTATCTCTATGGTTAGGTGGATTCACTGCAAGTCAATCGGGTTACTGGCACTGGCTTCGCTTTGGGATGGCGAACGTACTTGAATCTGTCTTGCTTGATACCCCAGCGGTTTTCAACTGGAACTTAACCGAAATTCAGGGAGTAACATTCTGGGCGCGGACATTGGTGTTCCTGTTCCGCACATCTATCGAGTTTTTCGTGGTGGCTGAACTGATACATGTGATAGGCTTCGCAAAAAAGGCGTGGAAAAGAGGCCCGACCACGCAGCACAAGCACTATCCTGGACTCATGTTTTCGAAGTTGGGAGGGCTTGTTGTTCTTGCGATCTGGGCTATCCCATTGTCCTTCGGTATTGGCGCGGTAGTTAATGACGGGTGGTCGCTGGCTTCCGCGATTGCAGCCTTCAAACTCGGTTCTCCTGTAATGCTGGGCGTATGGTTCGCATGGCAGAATATTCGCGCCCTCTTCTCAGTGAATGGTTGGGGGAATAGACTGCTTGCACTCCTGGGATTGGCATTGGGAGTGTGGCTTGCGATTAAGAATTGGCCCGACCTCGTGGTCTTCATGGGATACTAATGTGCGGTTTTCTGGGGAGAAACTGATGACTGAGCAGACTGTCTTGCTGGAAGATGTCGTGCGCGAACAATTAGAGGATGCGGAGTTCCGCCGCGCGTTATGAAGCATTGGAGCCGGCCCATCAGATCGCGCGCGCCCGCATCGCCAGTGGACTCACGCAGACGCAACTCGCCGAACGCGCCGGCACGAGCCAGTCCAGCATCGCCCGGCTAGAGAGCGGCGTGGGCGCGCCCAGCCTGTCGTATCTGACGCGCGTGGCGCACGCCTTGGGGTTGCGCGTCGAGGTTCGGTTGGTTCCCGATGAGCCGCGGCAGGGATAGAGCAGACGGGAGCATTGGGGAACGGAAGAGCAGACCCTTAACTGAACGGAGTCTGATATGTTCAGGGAACTCGTGATCCGTTTCATGGACGATGGCAACGTGTCTTACCGATTCCGTCGCAGCGGATTCTTACACCGAATTTCCAGATACTCGATTGCGTACCCGAGTGATAAGGTCATGCTGCATGATGGGCAGAATATGCATACTGCCGACTTTCGACAGAGTATTGGATCTGACCATGAGTTAGTTCTAGAATGGGACAGGACCGTCGAGACCCAGTCCACGGAAGATCAAAGGATCATCGAATACCAGAAGGTTGGCTTCCTTGACATTATCTCGCAGGAACCTTTGCTGTTTGCGTATAAAGAGCAACTACCGATAAATGCCTCTCGAGCGAACTGCTTTCACTTGTTTCTGCACGGACGTGATAGACGGATCAGCGCGATAAAAGCGCTCTCGCAAGCGTACTTTTTCCCTACCACCTGGGGTTACATTCATTGCTGTCACGCCTTTCTTCGCGGTGAACGGTACGATTGTCGGGAGCAAGACGTTGAACCGGGTATCAGAGTTCCGTTAAGGCCCACTGAGTTGGCCGATGCACAATTCTATGCCGACGGCATCCTGCACGTTGACTGGATATTGGAAATAGCGGAAAAGAAGGATGACTGATAGGCGAACGCGGCGCGCCACGTAAGTCTGCGGCTTATGGTCGCCGGCTGAACCAGACGCGTTCCGATTCCACGCAGTAGCCGGCCGCCCGCGCCGCCGCCCGCATGGCTGCATTCTCGCTGCTGGTTCCCAACACGGAGCGGGTCGCGCCGCGCGCCCGCAGCCGCGCCATGCCGGCGCACAACAGCGCCCGCGCCAGCCCGCGCCGCTGATGCGCCGGATGCGTCGCCACGGGATCGGTCACGCCATCGCGCCGGCCGCTCAAGCGGTTCTCCTCAGCACGCATCACGCAGAAGCAATAACCCGCCAGGCTGCCATCTGGCGCAACGGCCACCAGGTCGAGGGCCGGCGCATAGTCCGGCGCAGCCATCCAGCCCAGGCGCTCTTCTACCGTCATGTGTTCCGTCCCGAAGGCGGCGCGATGCAGCGCGACCAGCGCCGGCGCTTCGGCCGCGCCGGCCATTGGGCGAATGGTATAGCCGGTCGGCAAGGCCGGCTTCGGGATTGGCTCGGTCAGGGAGCGGGCGAAGCGCAGGGCGCGGATCGGCTGCTCGACGAAGCCATGCCGGCGCAGCGAGGCGATGCGGGCCGCGTCTTCGGCGCGACAGGCGGTATCGAGGGCCGGCGCGGCCAGCCGCCGG
>CAIQJD010000487.1 GCA_903872005.1 uncultured bacterium
CCGCTACCAGCACCTACACGCACACGCCGACGTCTACCAACACGCCCACCAATACGCCGACGGTGCCAACCGCTACCAGCACCTACACGCACACGCCGACATCTACTAACACGCCGACGAATACGCCTACCAAGACGCCGACGCTGCCCACCGCTACCAGCACCTACACGCACACGCCGACGTCCACCAACACGCCCACTAACACCAATACGCCTACCCACACGCCGACGCCCACTAACACCAATACGCCTACCCACACGCCGACGTCCACTAACACGCCGACGAACACGCCCACCAATACGCCGACCGTGCCGACGGCCACCAACACCTCGACCCACACGCCGACGGCCACTAACACGCCGACCAACACGCCAACGCGGGCGACGGCTACTGCCACCTCAACGCGCACACCGACGTCCACCCGCACCCGGCCCGTCACCCGCACGGCCACGCGCACGGCGACCGCGACCCGGGCGATCACGCCCACGCCCACGCCGATCCCGCCCTTGCCGCCCACGCCCTTCTGCCCCGGCGGCCCAGACGTCCAGTGGAAAGACGCCGGCTACCGGGACTTCGCTCCCAACGGCGTCCCTGACCTCGACCAGCGCCAGCTCAACTGGCAGAATCCTTCCACCAGCCAGTGGTCCTTCGACGCCGCCGTCGCCGCCGCCAATGCCCTCTGGTACTACGACGCACGCTACGAGCCAGACCCCCGCTCCCCCATGGAGATCGCCGACGGCCATCGCCTCGTCGAACGCTATGGCGAGTGGGATGATCACAACCCGCTCAACGCCCAGCCTCTCGTCGCCGACCTCGCCACCCGTATGGACACCGACGGCGCTCGCTCCGGCGCGCCGCGCATCGGCGCCAACATCAACGACGTCAGCGGCGCTCTCAACCAGTGGATCCTCGAAAAGGGCCTCAACAGCCTCTACCAGGTCTCCGTCACCGAGTCCCCCGCCTTCGAATGGCTCGCCAACGAAGTCGTCGAATGCCGCGATGTCATCCTCCTCCTCGGCTTCTGGGAAGACCAGAACGGCCAGTGGGTACGCCTCGGCGGCCACTACGTCGCCGTCCCCGGCGCCGATCCCATCAACTACTACATCGCCTTCAACGACCCCTACCGCGATGCCACCGAGCGCGCCATCTCCCTCGGCGAAGTCTTGCCGCCGCCGCTCCACGCCCACGTGGATCCCAACACCTACACTCTCCACAACAACGTCGTCTTCGTCTCTCGCGACGTCTACACCGTCACCGCCAGCGCTCCCGGCCTCGCCGAGCTGACCAACGGCTGGGCCGCCGACGGCTACTCCAACTCCTGGGACGAAGTCGCCAACTTCGCCGGCGCCAACGTCCCGCCCAAGTTCACCGACCTCCAGGGTACCTACGCCGGCGGCTCCATCAACACCGTCGTCGAGTACGCCGTCGTCATCCGCCGCAACCAGGACGCCACACCCACGCCCGAACCCGCCGAGATCCCCTGCCCCTCCGTCGGCTACAAGGGGCGCGGCTATCCCGACTACGCTCTCAACGGCGTCCCAGACTTCGACCAGCGCCAGGAAAACTGGATGACGACCAGCGGCCAGTGGAGCTTCGACGCTCCCGCCGCCGCCGCCAACGTCCTCTGGTACTTCGACTCGCGCTTCGAGTCCGAACAGATCATGCCGCCCTTCACCAACGACTCCTATCCCCTCGTCCCATCTTTCGGCGCCTGGGACGATCACGACCCGCGCAACGTGGACGCCGCCGGCGCGCCAGCCGCCGATGGCGAGCTGATTGACCGCCTCGCCTGGGACATGGACGTCAACGGCCAGCGCACCGGCGTCGCCAAAGCCGGCGCCAACGTAGACGATGCCGTCAACGGCCTCTGGAGCTTCATTGACGCCGCCGGCCTCCACGAAGCCTATCAGATCATCCCGCGCCAGGCCCCTACCTTCGAATGGGTCGCCGGCCGCATCACCCAGTGCAACACCCTCCTCCTCCTCGTCGGCTTCTGGGAGCAGCAGGGCGACAAATGGATCCGCGTCGGCGGCCACTGGGTCACCGGCGTCGGCTCCGACCACACCGTCGGCAACATCGCCCTCAACGACCCCTTCCGCGATCACGCCGAAGACGGCTACACCGGCCGCGTCCTCCCGCAGCACTGGCTGCACAACGCCGGCTCTGACCTGCCCGACAACCGCATCCACAACGACGCCTATGCCGTCTCCTCCGATGTCTACGTCGCGGCGACCTCAGACGGCATCCCCGGCGGCGTCTGGATCCTCGCCGACTACCAGGCCCTCCCAGAAGAGCTGCTCAACTTCGCCGGCCTCAACGTCCCCACCGAGCTGGCTCGCTACCAGGGCGACTATCGCAACGGCTACACCTACTCCGTCGTCGAATGGGCCATCGCCGTCCAGGGCCAGGCCCCTGAAACGCCGGCCGTCCCGACCGCCACCCCAACCCGCGTGACGCCGCCCACCGCGACCGCCACCCGCCTGGCGCCGGCGACCGCAACTGCCACGCCCATCGTCCCGACGGCCACCGTCACCCGCCTGGCGCCGGTCACCGCAACGCCGACCGCGACCGCCACCCGCGTCGTCTCGACAGCGACGGCGACGCGCGTAGCGCCGGCCACCGCGACCGCCACGCCTATCGTCCCGCCGGCCACCGCGACCGCCACCCGCACCGTCCCGACCTCGACGCCAACCCGCAAGCCGGTAGCGTCCACGCCCATCAACCCGCCGGCGACGCACATTTCCCTCGTTGCCCAGTTGCGCTGCGTCGCGGCCAACCCGGACGGCTCTTACACGGCCTACCTCGGCTATAACAATCCGAACATCTTCACCGTGGTCGTCCCAATCGGCCCCAAGAACCAGTTCAGCCCGGCCCCCCTGGATCGGGCGCAGGCAACCGCCTTCGGCGCCGGCGTCCACACCGACGACTTCACCGTCGTATGGGATGGGTCGAAACTGACCTGGACCCTGGAATCCTCCAAACTGGAGCTATCCGCCGCCTCGCCGGCTTGCCAATGACCGTAGCCTCCGAACACAGCCTGTAGTATACAGAGGGCGGCGAGAAATCTCGCCGCCCTCTGTATTTGCATGTCGCCGGACACACCAAAAAGCGGACACTCAGGGCAGCGCCAATCTATTGACTGGCGGCCTCCAGCCGACTATGCTTAGACCATGTTATAGTACTTTAGTACTATGTCGCTTGTGGTCCCATGTTGGTTTGAAGTTCAGGATCACGGGAGGTTGCAATTAAGAATGTATGGAAAGGTCATCTGACAGTCCCTTAGCTTTGCGGCAGATGCAGCCGCATGTCCACGTTCGTCGCGCTGCCATAGTAGCCGGCATTACGCTCCTGGGTCTCCTCCTGTGGATATTGAGCGTGGGGCCGGTCTTCGGCCTGTCTGAGTACCCGGACGAGATGGTGGGAGCGATCGTGCCAACCAGTACGTCGTCCCAATGCGACAGCCTCTATACCATTGAGTTCGTCAAAGCAGAAGTCGTTGGCCCGAACACCGTCTTCACATACCGCGTCACCTCCTTCGGCAAGCCGGCCATCAGCCACTGGACATTGACCGGCTGCTTCGACCTCGAAGACGTCGTCTCGGCCAGTGAGGCTTACGAATGGGTTCACCCGGACCCAACCACCGGCGTGACCGGCCTGAAATTCGACACCGGCTACAGCGATGGGGAAGTTCGCACCGTCACCCTGACCCTGCGCGGCGCCTATTCCTTGCAATCTGAGCAGATCGCCGTCAAAGCCGGCCTCATCATCTGCTACGGCGCCGTGACCGGCCCCGGCTGCGCCAGCGCGACCGCGACCCCGACCCATACCTCGACATCTACCAACACGCCGCCCAATACCCCGACATCTACCAACACGCCGACTGATACCCCGACGGCTACCAATACGCCAACGCCCACATCAACCGCGACAACAGGCACATGCGTTAGCCTCTTCAACATTCAGTTCATCAGCGCCCTGGTCGTTGGCCCGAACACCGTCTTCACATACCGCGTCACCTCCTTCGGCAAGCCGGCCATCAGCCACTGGGTCCTGGCCGGCTGCTTCGACCTTGAGGACGTCGTCTCGGCCAGCGAGGCTTATGAATGGGTTCACCCGGACCCAACCACCGGCTTGACCGGCCTGAAATTCGACACCGGCTATAGCGACGGCGAGGTCCGCACCGTCACACTGACGCTACGCGGGACGTACTCCCTGACCTCCGATGAGATCGCCGTCAAAGCCGGCC
>CAIQJD010000488.1 GCA_903872005.1 uncultured bacterium
ATGAGGCGATCGAGTCTCTGTGGATGTCCTCTTGGGCGGATGCCGCGATGCCCGTTTGCGGGGCGCTGACCGGGAAGCCGGTCAAAGTGAGGAGTAGGGTGAGGGCGACGATGAAAAGCCGGCGAACCAGGGAACGAGGGGATGCCATCATGCATAACCTCCTTGAGTCGCGCCGAATATGATCGTCAAAATCGTATGTGAAGGAGCCAGATACACAACACCCTGATTGTATGATATTTGAGCCAGAGATGCAAGTATTCGTCGTTGGGGCAGAGCGGCAATCTGCGGAACGTAGGCAAAAGCCGGCTGGGGCGCGTGCTGCGCGCCTCAGCCGGCTTTGCGAAGAATAGAAACTTGCTGGTCGCCTGTTGTGGGTCTACTATGCCTTGAAATGTACGCCGGCGAGGGCCTGGCGGGCTTCGGCGGCGACGGCGTCTACTTTGGCCTGGATTTCGGCCGAGAGGCGCTCGGGTTGGTGGGTTTCGAGGAGGGCCAGGGTGTGGTGCAGGACGCGGTCGGCGTAGGTCTTGCTGCCCTTCTTCTCCCAACCATCGGGTTCGTCGCGGTTCATGAAGTGGACGCGCCATTGTTCCTGGCGGAAGTTCTTGACCGTGTGCATTTCGGCCATGAAGTTGCCGCCGGGGCCGACGGCGCGAATGACGTCCAGCCCCATCTTTTCGGGGGTGAGGTCGAAGCCGCGCACGATGCGCTTGACGTAGCTGATGATTTCGTTGCACATGACGAGGGTCGGCGGGTAGCTGATGAGGCCCTGGCCGAGATAGCCGATGTCGTGAATCAGGTTGGCCCCGTCGAGGGCGGCCATGAAGATGGCGATGGCATGCTCCCAGGATGCTTGCTGGTCAAAGGCGTGGGAGTCGGTGCCGGTGGTTGACCACATCGGGATGCCGTAATAATGATAGAGGTCAGCCATTGCCGAGTTGGTCAGGCGGAATTCCGGCGCGCCATAGCAGAAGGTGGCGGCGGCCATGTCCAACGGGACGGCGGCGAAGCCGGAGACGATGGGCGAGCCTTTGCGGCGCAGTTGGTGCAGGACGACGCCGGCCAGGGCGTCGGCGTTGGCGAGGACGATGCCGCCGGCCAGGGTGATGGGGCCGGTGCCGCCGAGGGTCATGCCGGGCGGGTAAAGGATGGGGATGCCGCGGTCGGCGCAGAGGAAGAGCTTACGGACGGCGCCGTAGGATTGGGTGAGGGGCGGCGTCGGCTCGGAGTAGTGCACGAGGCAGGGTTTGGCGCGCAGGGCGTCTGCGCTGCCGACGACGGCGGCGGCCATTTTGAAGATGTAGGCGAGGTCTTCTTCGCCGGCGGCGGTGAACATGAGGGGTTTGGTGGTGTTTTCCAGCTCGGCTTTGACGGATTCGACGTACATGGCGTTGGTCGGGACGTCGCTGGCGAGGCCGAGGGAGGAGACGAAGTCAATTTCGGAGCAGGCGTCGGCGATCTTGACGGCGTTGATCACGTCTTGTAGGACGGTGGGGCGGTATTTGCCGGTACGCATGTCCAGGGTGGTGATGAGGTCGGTGCCCATGCCGAAGTAGATGTTGCGGCCTTCCAGGCGCATGGCCTCGTCGCCTTTGCGGTTGTAGACGAGGATGCGCGAGGGGGCGCTGCGGATGCATTCTTCGACGAGCCAGCCGGGGATGAGGACGGTGTTTTCGCCCTTGACCTGGCAGCCGGCCGAGCGAAGGAGTTGCACGCCTTCGTCGTTGAGGATGCGGACGCCGGCGGTTTCCAGCAAATCGAGGGTTGCCAGGTGGATGTCGTGAATCTGTTCGTCGGTGAGGACGCGGTAGGTCGGTACGGCTTGCGACCTGAATCCACTGTTCATGTTCTTCGGACCTGCCTTTCTACGTTGTATTGAGATATGTCACCGCAGAGGCGCAGAGGCCGCTGAGGGAGTCATTGGGATGTTGCGCCGGGCGCGATGGATGGGCCGCCCAGGTAGGCGCGTTGCACTTGTTCGTCGTTGAGCAGGTCGCTGCCGGCGCCTTCGTAGCGGATTTTGCCCAGTTCCATGACGTAGCCGCGTTGGGCGAGGGCGAGGGCGCGGCGGGCGTTTTGCTCGACGAGGAGGATGGTGACGCCGGCGTCTCGGATGGATTGAATCTGCTCGAAGACGGTTTCGATGATTTTCGGCGCGAGGCCGAGGGATGGCTCGTCGAGCATGAGGAGGCGCGGGCGGGTCATGAGGCCGCGGCCGATGGCGAGCATTTGGCGTTCGCCGCCGGAGAGGGTGCCGGCGCGCTGGTTGCGGCGTTCTTTCAGGCGCGGGAAGCGGCTGAAGACTTGCTCCATTTGTTCGGCCAGGGCCGGCCGCGCCAGGTGAAAGCCGCCCATTTCCAGGTTTTCGTAGACGCTGAGGGAGGGGAAGATGCTGCGCTCCTGGGGCACGAAGGCGAGGCCGCGCTCGAAGAGGCGATAGGTTTGGACGTTGGTGATGGGTTTGCCATCCAGGATGATTTGGCCGGCGCGCACGTCGGTGAGGCCGAAGATGGCGCGCAGGGTGGTGGTCTTGCCGGCGCCGTTGGCGCCGACCAGGGTGACGATCTCGCCCTGGTGGACGCTCAAGGAGATGCCGTGGAGGACTTCACTTTTGCCGTAGCCGGTGTGGAGGTCTTTGATTTCTAGTAGAGCGTCTGTCACTGCCGTTCCCTCTCGCCCAGGTAGGCGTCAATCACGCGCGCGTCGCAGCTCACTTCGGTGGGCGATCCTTCGCAGATTTTCTGGCCGTGGTCGAGGACGACGATGCGGTCGCAGAGGTTCATGACGACGTTCATGTCGTGTTCGACGAGGAGGATGGTTTTGCCGTGCTGGTCGCGCAGGTTGCGAATGTGGCTCAGGATGGTTGCGAGGAGCGTGGGGTTGATGCCGGAGGCCGGCTCGTCCAGCATGATGAGTTCAGGGTCGGTCATCAGGGCGCGGGCGATTTCGACCATCTTTTGTTCGGCGTAGGAGAGATTGCCGGTCATCTCGTTCTCGAAGCGGCGCAGTCCCATGAGATCAAGGAGTTCCTGGGCGCGGGCGATGTTGCGGCGCTCTTGATGGCGGACGGCCGGCAGGCCAAGGATGCCGGTGATGGCGTTTTCGCCGGCCTGGCCCTTGGGGCCGAGGAGCATGTTGTCCATGACGGTCATGTTGCGGAAGACGCGCACCATTTGGAAGGTGCGGGCGATGCCGCGGCGTACGATTTGGTGGGGTGGCAGGCCGGTGATGGGTTGGCCTTTGAGTTGGATTTCGCCTTCGGTGGCTTCGAGGAAGCCGGTGACGAGGTTGAAGATGGTGCTCTTGCCGCTGCCGTTGGGGCCGATGAGGCCGAAGATGGCGCCTTGTGGCACTTCGAAGGAGCAGTGGTCCACGGCGCGCAAGCCGCCGAAGTCTTTGGATAGGTTGTTGATTTTGAGCATAGGTTGGCTTTCACTCGTATTTCGGCTTGCGTTCGGGAATCAGGCCGCGTGGGACGAAGATGGTCATGATGATGAGCATGAGGCCGAAGAGGAGCTGTTGGAGCGGCGCGGCGATGGAGGATGGCAGGCCGGCGAAGCGCAAGCCTTCGCGCAGGGCCATCAGTACGGCGGTGGCGACAACGGCTCCCAGGGTGTTGCCCAGGCCGCCCATCATGACGGCCAGGAAGATGAAGAAGGTCAGCCACATGACGAAGCTGGATGGGTCTATGAAGTTCATGTAGTGGGCGAAGAGGCCGCCGGCGGCGCCGCAGAGGGCCGAGCCGATGACCAGGGAGACCATTTTGAACCAGTAGGTGTCTTTGCCGAGGGCTTGTGCGCCCATCTCGTCTTCGCGTACGGCGCGCAGGACGCGGCCGAAGGGTGAGAGGCGGATGCGTTCCGAGACGATGAAGGCGACGATGAGGAAGACGACGGCAAGGATCAAGAAGCTGGAGCCGGCAAATTTGATCCCGAAGAAGGTGAAGTGGGGGATGCCGGGGAGGCCCATGGGGCCGCGCGTGACGGGGACCCAGTTCTTGAAGACGGCGCGGGCGATTTCGCCCAGGCCCATGGTGGTGACGGCGAGGTAGTCGCCGACGAGGCGGAGGGTGGGTACGCCCATGAGGAAGCCGATGAGGGCGGAGATGACAATGCCGGCGATGAGGGAAATCCAGACCGGCACGCCGAAATTGCGCGATAGGATTGCTGACGTGTACGCTCCGATGCCGTAGAAGGCTGCTAAACCCAGGTTGAAAAGGCCGGTCATCCCGACCATCAGGTTGAGGCTGATGGAGAGGATGCCATAGATGCAGACCAGGATTGAGAGGTGGAAGATGATTTCCACGCGTGTTCCTCCGTGTTGGCCTATTGCAGCACGCCGGCGGATTCTTTTCTGCCGAAGAGGCCGGCCGGCCGCACGAACAGCACGAGAATTAGGATGCCGTAGGCGATGGTGTCTTTCCAGACGGGTGGGATGACCCAGACGCCGAGGTTTTCTACGATGCCAATGACGAAGCCGCCGACGATGGCGCCGTAGACGTTGCCGAGACCGCCGAGGACGACGGCGGCGAAGGCTTTGACGGTGATGATGAAGCCCATGGTGGGTTGCAGGTTTGTGTCCATGCCGATTAACATGCCGGAGGCGGCGGCGAGGGCGGAGCCGATGGCGAAGACGACGGAGATCATGAGGTTGGCGTTCAGGCCGCTGACTTCGGCGAGGCGCATGTCATCGGCGACGGCGCGGATGGCCTTGCCCAGTTTGGTGTAGGTGAGCAGGATGTAGAGGCCGGCCATGAAGATGAGGCTGGAGACGATGATGATGCCCTGGATGGGGGTGATCAGCACCGGGCCGATCTGATAGCCACGCACGACCGGCAGGGCATAGCTTTTGATGTCGGCGCCCATGAGGATCATGACGGCGGCGTCGAGGACGAAGGAGACGGCGATGGCGGTGGTGAGGGTCGCCATTTTGGGAGAGGCGCGCAAGGGACGGTAGGCGATCCGCTCGATGATGACGCCGAGCAGGGCGGTGAAGACCATGCTTAGGATGAAGGCCAGGACGAATGGCAGGTGCAGGAGTCGCATCGAGAGGAAGAAGGCGATGTAGGCTCCGACCATGGCCACGGAACCGTGGGCGAAGTTGATGAACTTGAGGATGCTGTAGACCATGGTGTAGCCGATGGCGGCGAGGGCATAGGTGCCGCCGGCGATGAGGCCATTCACCAACAGTTGCGGGAATATTTCCATGTACGTTGCTCCTGAGCGTCGCTTACAGGCGCAGCTCCTGAGGAAGCGGCGAGAAGTTCGCAAAGAATGCCTCCGGGGTCTGCGGGACGTTGCCCAGACCCCGGAGGAAAAGGCTCAGTGTGCCGCCAAAGGCATGGCGACTACTTCTTCTGGTAGACGACCCACTTGCCGCCCTTGACCGTCATCCATTCGTACACGCCTTGGGCGATGCCGAATTCGTTGAAGGTCTTGGCGCCGGAGGGGCCGACGTAGGTCTTGGATACTTCAAAGAGGGATTTCTGGATGCCGTCGGACTTGCAGCCGCCCTTTTCGATGGCCTTGGCGACGAGCATCATGGTGTCGTAGGCGAAGTCGGACCAGATGGTGGGGGCTTCGTTGAACTTTTTGGTGAAAGCTGCCTCGAAGTCCTTGTATTCTTTGGTCTGGGTGCTGCCGGCGCGGAGGCCCATGATGCCTTCTGCGGCGCCGCCGGCCAGGTCAATCACTTCCTGGGCGAGCATGGAGACGTCGGTTACCCACTGCACGTCCATGCCCAGCTCTTTGGCCTGTTTGATGACGATGCTGCCTTCGGCGACGTGGTCCACAATGAAGACGACTTTCGGGTTGGTCGCCTTGACCTTGAGGACTTCGGTGCGGAAGTCTTTGCCGCCGACTTCGAACGGCTGGGCGATGAGGACCTTGCCGCCCTTCGCTTCGAAGGCTTTGACGAAGGTGTCCTTGACGCCGATGCCGTAGTCGTTGTTGAGGTACATGACGGCGACTTCTTTGACCTTCAGGTAGTCGGCGACTTCTACCCAGCCGGGGCCTTGCGCGTCGTCGGAGGCCATGGCGGAGAAGAAGTAGGGGCCGCATTTCTTGAGGGCCGGCGCCGTGGAGATGGACGAAATGAGCACGACCTTCTTCTCTTGCGCTTTGGGGCAGAGAGAGAGGGATACGGTGCTGGAGCCGGAGCCGAGGATGACGGGGACTTTGTCGGAATCGGCCAGCTTGAAGAAGGCGGTCTGGGCGTCGGCGGCCGAGAGGCGGTCGTCTTCGAAGATGACTTCGATCTTCTTGCCGCTGGCGTTGATGGAGTCGAGGGCGACTTCAATGCCCTTCTTCATGCTTTGGCCGTAGGCTGCGGCGTCGCCGGTGAGGTGG
>CAIQJD010000489.1 GCA_903872005.1 uncultured bacterium
CGCCGCGCGACGGCCGCTTCATCGAGAAGATCGGGTACTTCAACCCGCGCACCGAGCCGGAAACGCTGCAGCTCGACGCCGAGCGCGCCCAATACTGGCTCAGCGTCGGCGCGCAGCCCAGCGCGGCCGTCGCCCGCCTGCTGAAAGGCGCCGGCGTCACTGCGACCAGCAGCACGCCCCCGGCAGCGGAATAACCTCCGCCGGGCCATTGCCTGGCCCCTTGTGGGCGTCCGACCGAGCGCCCTGCCTGGAGGAAGGTTCCGGGCGCTACATCTTGAAAACACAACGACAGGGAGCCGGCGCGAGCGAAGCCGGCTCTCCGTCCATCTGACCTATCTGAACCTCCCACGGGTTTTCAACCTGCGGGAGGTTAGAGACGAAAGGATGTCACATGAAAGACCTCGTCGAATACATGGCGAAATCGCTGGTGGATGACCCGAACAGCGTGCGCGTGCGCGAGATCCGCTCCGGCAATGCCGGCGTCGTCGTCGAGCTGCACGTCAACGCCGAAGACATGGGGCGCATCATCGGCAAGAGCGGGCGCGTCGCCAACGCCATGCGCGCGGTGCTGAAAGTCGCCGCCGCCAAGGCCGGCAAGCGCGCTACCCTGGAGATCGTCTGATGCCCGACGCCGGCCCTCTTGCCGAAACGCCCCGCCATCTGATTGTCGGGCGCGTCCTCAAGCCCTGGGGCGTGCACGGCTGGGTGAAAATCGTCGTCGAGACTGATTTTCCCGAACGCTTCACGCGGCCGGGCAAATTCCTCATTGGGCCGGAACACAAGCCCGTGCGCCTCACCGCCGGCCGGCCCATCTCCGGCGGGATGCTGGTCAAGTTCGCCGGCTTCGACACGCCCGAAGCCGCCGCCGCCCTCCGCGACCAGGACATCTACATCCCGGTCGAAGCGGCCATGCCCCTTCCCGACGGCGAGTTTTACGTCTATCAGCTCATCGGCATGGAAGTCCACACCGACGCCGGCGAGCGCCTGGGCGCCGTCTCCGAAGTCATAGAGACCGGCTCCAATGACGTCTACGTCGTGGAGCGCGGCGCAGACAAACCGCTCCTCCTCCCCGCCACGCGCGAAGTCATCCTCGACATCAACGCCGAGACGCGGCGCATCACCGTCCATTTAATGGAAGGGCTTCTGCTTTGACAACCCCGCCCAAACATGGTATGTAAGCGTTAGACGCCAGTCCATCAGGACGGGAGGGCATGGACGATCTGCGCTACTGGGTGGGGTTCAATCGCGTCGCCGGCATTGGGCCGGCGCGCCTGCGCGCGCTCCTCGATCATTTCGGCGACATTGGTCGCGCCTGGGAAGCCACGCCGGCCGAATGGCGTGAAATCGGCCTCGACCGCCGCAGCATCCAGAACCTGCTGACCGCCCGCCAGGAACTGGACCTGGATCGCGAAACGCAAAGGGTCGAAGACGCCGAGTTGTTGGCCCTCACCTGGAACGACCCGCGCTATCCCCGTCTCCTGCTGCAAATCGAGAACCCGCCGCCCTTGCTCTATGTGCGCGGCAACCTGGAAGAGGCCGATGATTGGGCGCTGGCCGTGATCGGCACGCGTCGCGCCTCGGCATACGGCCGCGAAGTGACCCGCCGGCTGGCTGGCGAGCTGGCGACGGCCGGCCTGACCATCGTCAGCGGTCTGGCCCTGGGGATAGATGGCGAGGCGCATACCGCCGCGCTCGACGCCGGCGGTCGCACCCTGGCCGTCCTCGGCAGCGGCGCAGACATCATCTACCCGCCAGAACATCGCCGACTGGCCGAGCGCATCGCCGACAACGGCGCGCTCATCTCCGAATACCCGCTGGGAACGCCCCCGGAAGCCCACAACTTCCCGGCGCGCAACCGCATCATCAGCGGCATCTCGCGCGCCGTCCTGGTGACAGAGGCCGGCGCCGGCAGCGGCGCGCTGATTACGGCGCGTTTCGCCGGCGAACAGGGCCGCGAGGTCTTCGCCGTGCCCGGCAGCATCCTGACCAGGCGCCACGCCGGCGCCAACGCCCTGATCAGCAACGGCGCGACGCCGGCCCTCGCCAGCGAGGACATCCTGCGCGCCTTGCAATTGGAAATGCTGCCCCAAAAGCGTCAGGTGCGTCAGAACCTCGCGACCGAACCCGGCGAGCTGGACCTCCTGCGCTTCCTATCCGACGAGCCGCGCCACATTGACGAGATTGGCCGCGCCGCCGGCCAGCCGATCAGCCAGATCAGCAGCCTCCTCACCCTGATGGAGCTAAAGGGCCTCGTCCGCCAGGTGGGCGGAATGCATTATGTCAAGAATTAACGCCGAGGGAGCCACACGATGACAGAACCGCAGACCGAAGGATATTGCATGAAGTGCCGGGCCAAAGTCGCCATGCAAGAGGCGGCGCCAGTCTACACAGAGACCGGCCGGCCGGCGACGCGCGGGATATGCCCCACCTGCGGCACAGCAATCTTTCGGATGGGCCATACGCCGGCCCACGCGAGCCTCACCAAGCCTGACAAACGTGAACGCTCCGGTCGGCTGGTCATTGTCGAATCGCCGGCCAAAGCGCGCACCGTGGGCCGCTTCCTGGGCAAAGGGTATACCGTCAAGGCTTCCATCGGCCACGTGCGCGACCTGCTCCGCTCACAGCTCTCCGTAGACGTGGAACACGATTTCGAGCCGCAATATCGCGTGCCCAACGAGAAGAAAAGCATCGTCAAAGAGCTGAAACAGGAAGTCAAAAGCGTCGAGGAGATCTTCCTGGCGACTGACCCTGACCGCGAGGGAGAGGCCATCGCCTGGCACTTGATGCAGGCCGCCGAAATCGACGCGGATCGCGTCCAGCGCGTGGTCTTCCATGAAATCACGCCGATGCCATCGCCGAAGCCTTCGCGCACTCGCGCGCCCTCGATCAGCACCTGGTGAACGCCCAGCAGGCCCGCCGCATCCTCGACCG
>CAIQJD010000490.1 GCA_903872005.1 uncultured bacterium
AAGACGCCCTTCAGGTTGACGTTGATGATATAGTCCCAGTCCGACTCGGTGAACTCCAGCGCCGGCTTGCGAATATTCACGCCGGCCGCGTTCACCGCAATGTGCAGGCCGCCGAAACGCTCGACCGCCTGGCGCGCCATGCGCTCCGTCTCTGCCACCTGACCGATATCCGTCGTCAGGCTCAGGCATTGCCGGCCCAGTTGACGCACCTCAGCCGCAGCCCGTTCCAAGATGTCGCCGGCCCGATCTACCAGCACCATGTTGGCGCCGGCCTCCGCCAACGCCAGGGCCATCTCCTTGCCCAACCCACCGCCAGCGCCGGTCACCAATGCCGTCTTGCCGGTCAAATCGAACATCTTGAGTCCTTCTGGAATCGCAGTCATCGCTTTAGCCCCTTTCTTGAGCCAGTGTTTCGCAGCGCAGTCCCCGGGTCGGGAACTTGCGACACAGGTTGCACGAAATGCAAGTCGCCGGCCGGCGGTCGCCAGCAGCCCAACGACGCGGCAGGTCCGGCTCCCGGATGAGCGGCCGGCACAGGGCCACGAAATCGGCCGCGCCTTCTTCTAACACCCGCTCGGCCACCGCATAGGAGCGAATGCCGCCCACGGTGATGACCGGAATGGACACAGCGGCGCGCACGGCCGCCGCCTCGCCGGCAAAGTACGCCTCTTCACCGCCCGGTCGGATCGTCTGCGACATCACCGTCGGAGCGTCCGCGCTCCCCCCGCTCACCTCGATGGCATCCAGGCCGGCGGCCGCGAAATCGGCCGCCATGCGCGTCGCATCGGCCAGAGCGAGACCGGCGTCCAGCCCATCCGTCGCGTTCATTTTCATCATCAGAGGATAGGCGGGGCCAACCAGCCGGCGCACGGAGCGGATGATCTCGCGCGCCATACTGGCGCGGCCGGCCCAATCGCCTCCCCAACGATCTTGGCGCCGATTGGTAAAGGGCGAGTTGAAGCTGCTGAGCAAGTAGCCGTGGGCCGCATGGATCTGAATCGCGTCGAAGCCGGCAGCCAGGGCGCGCTCCGCCGCCGCCACGTAGTCGCCAATCAACGCGACGATCTCCACATCGGTGAGCGGCCGGGGCGTCATCTCGCCCAGAGGCACGGCCGAAGGCGCCAGGGGCGTCCCGACCAGCGCCGGCGGCGACTGCCGGCCGCCATGATTGATTTGCGCCGCAATGACGCCGCCGGCGGCATGGACCTCTTCCACCAACGCGCGCCAGCCGGGGACGGCCCGATCCTCATGCATGCCGGTCATCGTCGGGCCAGCGCGGCCATCGGCGCGCACGTAAGCATGGCCGGTAATGATCAGCCCGACGCCGCCGGCCGCCAGCGCGCGATACATGGCCCGATGTTCCGCGGTCGTCATGCCGTCGGCCGTGGCCATACGTTCGGCGGTCGCGGAACGGACGAGCCGGTTCGGCAACCGCAGCGTCCCGATGCGTCCTTCTGAAAACAAGCGTTCCATCGCCTCTGCCTCCTTCGGCTTGCTTGGCGCGACGAGAAGAAATCACCGCGCACAAAAAAAGGGTGCGCGTCGCCCCGCTAGCGGAGAACGACACACACCCTTCTGTTTCAACCATCCACAGGCGCCAACATCCTCGAAGCGCACTGCACGCTGCACGTGGCGCCTAATGCTCGATGCGATGCCGCTCCAAGGTGCGGGTGAGGATGTCTTCTTGCTCCTCGCGGAAATACTCCCGCTCCTTACGCTTGCGCTCCTGGCGGTCGCGCCGTTCCCGGCGCTCCATGGCGCGACGCATCGCCATTTCCATGTAGGTGGGAGCATCCTCTTCCGTCACTTCAACGCTCGCCGGCTCGGCTGCCGGCGCGACCTGGAGGATGATCGGAGCAGGCGCTGGTTCTGGCTCTGGCGCTGGCTCTGGCTTCAGGCTGAGGTCAATGCGATGCCGGCGAGGATCCACCGTCACCACGCGCAGCATGACGCTTTCGCCCGGCCGCACGTACTTGGATGGATCGGCAACGTAGCCATCACCCATCTCGCTGACGTGCAGCATCCCCTCACGTTCGACGCCCACATCCACGAACGCGCCATAGGGAGCCAATCGGGTAATGGTACCCTGAACCATCATGCCCGGCGCGAGGTCACGCATCTTCTTGCGATTGGGATCCAACATGGTCAGGCTGATGCGGTTCCGTTTCAGATCCACATCTTTCACCCAGGCCACAATCTGCTGCCCCTCGTTCACTACATCGGTGACCTTCTGCACCCGACCTGGTTGGAGTTCCGATATGTGAACCATCCCGTCGCGCCCGACGCCGATGTCCACAAACGCCCCGAACTCCGTGATCCTCGTGACCGTTCCCTCCACCTGCTGCCCGCGCGCAAGCTGTCCGGACAAGACACTGGGTTTCTGCAGAGGTGGGGGGGCTGCCCGCTGACCTTCCACTACTACTTCTCCTGTCGTTCTCGCCGTCTTCACGGCTGATGATGAGTATGCGATGCCGGGTATTATATCGAACTTGACTGCTTTGTCAATCACAGAAGCCGAGGATTTCTCCGCCGGCCGGCGGCGCGAAAAGAGGCGAGCGCGGCTCGCCTCTTTCTAAAGCCTCTACGGGGCGCGCTCAAGCATCCTCGCCCTCTTCGCCCGGCTCCAATTCGTCGAACAGGTCCTCCCCCTCGTCTTCCAGATCCTTTTCGCTTGCCATGCTCGGCCGGCCGGCCGGTGGTCGCCCGCCGGCCGGCGGGCCGGCTACCTTGGCCGCGGCGCGGATGGCTTTCTCGATCGCCTCACACACCTCGCCATTCTCGCGCAAGAACTGCTTGGAGTTCTCGCGCCCCTGGCCCAGGCGCATGTCGCCATACGAGAAGAAGGAGCCACGCTTGTCCACGATGCCGTATTCGGTAGCAACATCCAGAATGTCACCCTGGCGCGAGATGCCCTCGTTGTACATGATGTCGAACTCCGCCACCTTGAACGGCGGCGCGACCTTGTTCTTCTTCACCGTCACCCGCGTGCGGTTGCCAATGACCTTCCCGCTTTCTTTGATCGTCTGCACGCAGCGGATGTCCAGGCGCACCGAGGCGTAGAACTTCAGCGCCAGGCCGCCGGTGGTCGTCTCTGGATTGCCGAACATGACGCCGATCTTCTGGCGCAACTGGTTGGTGAAGATCATCGCCGTGTTGGACTGCTTGATGGCGCCGGCCAACTTCCGCAACGCCTGGCTCATCAGCCGGGCTTGCAAGCCCATGTGGGCGTCGCCCATTTCGCCTTCGATTTCTGCCCGCGGCACCAGCGCGGCGACCGAGTCTACGATGACGATGTCAATCGCTCCGCTCCGCACCAGCGCCTCGGCAATTTCCAGCGCCTGCTCGCCGGTGTCCGGCTGCGAGACATACAGGTTGTTCACATCCACGCCGCACCGGCCGGCATAGACCGGATCCAGGGCATGCTCCACGTCAATGAACGCCGCCACGCCGCCCAGCTTCTGCGCCTGGGCGATAATGTGCTGGGTCAGGGTCGTCTTGCCCGAAGATTCCGGGCCATAGATCTCCGTAACGCGCCCGCGCGGCACCCCGCCGATGCCCAATGCCAGGTCCAGGGCGATAGAGCCGGTAGGGATCGCCTGAATTTCCAGGCTGGTGGTTTCTCCAAGACGCATGATCGCTCCATTGCCGAACCGCTTACGCAGATTCAAGAGCGTCGTATCCAACGCTCGATTCTTGGGATCTTCCGACGGAACTTCTTCTCGCGCCTTTGGCATAGCTCCCTCCCTTGTCCTTCGTCCAACGCCGATCTTGTGGACACTATAGCACATTTGTGCTGTAATGTCAACTTTTGCCGGCCGGCGGGGTGTTTCTCCTTTTGGAGACGGGCATCGGGTGTGTCGTAGTCTGGCCCCGTGTGGCGGTTTTAGGCCCCGGCCGGCGCGCGGCCCGGCGCGCATCGGACGCTCAGGTTTTGCCGAAATGGGGAACCTGAGTTACAATTAAGGATGTTTGTCGCGCGGCGCGTCTCGCGCCAGCCGGCGATGCATGAGCCAACGCCCGTTCTTATGGAGGTCTTGATGTCGAAGTACTCAGTGGAAATGCTGCGCAATGTCGTCCTTTTGGGCCACAGCAGCGCCGGCAAAACCAGTCTCGCCGAAGCCATTCTATTCGATACCGGCGCGCTCAAGCGTCGCGGTCTGGTTTCAGACGGAAACACAGTCTCGGATTTCGACCCGGAAGAATTGCGCCGGCGCATCTCCATCCACACGGCCGTCCTCCCTTGTGAATACAAGGGGCGCAAGATCAATGTGCTCGACGCACCAGGCTACCTCGATTTCGTCGGCGAAGTGAAGGGCGCGATCTACGCCACCGAAGCGGCAGTCTTCGTCCTCGATGCCGTAGGCGGCGTCGAAGTCGGCACCGAGTTGGCCTGGGGCCACGCCGACGACGCCAAGCAGCCACGCTTCGCGTTCATCAATAAAATGGATCGCGAGAATGCCAACTTCGCCAAGGTCCTGGAGCGGCTGAATCAGACCTTCTCCACGCCGGCCGTCCCGCTGCAGATCCCCATCGGGAGCCAGGCCGAGTTCAAGGGCGTGATTGACCTGGTCAAGATGAAAGCCTACATCGGCGAAGACGCGAAGGAAGAGGCGATTCCGGCCGGCCTGAAGGCCGAAGCGGAAGAAGCCCGCTCCAAGCTGATCGAAGCGGCGGCCGAAGGCGGCGATGAACTCATCATGAAGTATCTGGATACCGGCGAGCTGACCAATGAAGAGTTGGTCGAGGGCCTGCGCCTGCGCCTGGGGCGCGCCGATCTGGTGCCGGTGCTGTGCGGTTCGGGCCTGCAAAACATCGGCGTGCGGCCCCTGATGGACGCCATTCTGGACTACCTCCCTTCGCCGGCTATTCGCGCCATGGTCGCCAAGAAAGTCTCTAACGGAGATGAAG
The DNA here is from genome assembly GCA_903872005.1 of uncultured bacterium. The sequence goes on from CAIQJD010000490.1 coordinate 4,909, forward strand.
TGCAGCTCCCGACCAGCCCGGCCGGCCCCCTGGCCGCCCTGGTCTTCCGCACCTCGGCCGACCCCTTCGTGGGCAAGTTGAGCTTCTTCCGCGTCTTCTCTGGCGTCATGAACAGCGATTCGCGCGTCATCAACGCCTCCGATGGCACGGAAGAGCGCATCGGCCAGCTCTTCTTCATGCGTGGCAAAGAGCAAATCAATACGGCTGACATTGGCCCGGGCGACATCGGCGCGGTAGCCAAGTTGAGCAAGACGGCCACCGGCGAGACGCTCTGCATGAAGGACGAGCGCATCGCCCTGCCGGCGCTGACCTTCCCCAACCCGGTCTATAGCGTTGCCGTCTTCGCCAAGACGAAAGCCGACCTGGACAAGATGTCCAGCGCGCTGACCCGCCTGCTGGAAGAAGATCCAACCATCACCGTCACGCGTGAGATGGGCACCGGCGAGCAAATCCTCTCGGGTATGGGCGATACGCACGTGGACGTGGCCGCACGCACGCTGCAAGCGAAGTTCGGCGTCGAAATCACCACCGCCGTGCCCAAGGTGCCCTATCGCGAAACCATCACCAAGACCGCCTCGGCGCAAGGCCGGCATAAGAAGCAGACCGGCGGGCGCGGCCAATTCGGCGATGTCTACATGCGCTTCGAGCCGCGCCAGCGCGGCGAGGGCTTTGAGTTCGTGGACGAAGTCTTCGGCGGCTCCGTGCCCAAGAACTTCATCCCGGCCGTTGAGAAGGGCATGCGCGAGGTCATTGACCACGGCGTCCTGGCCGGCTATCCGACCGTGGACGTCCGCGCCATCCTTTTCGATGGATCGTACCACCCGGTGGACTCCTCGGAAATCGCCTTCAAGTTGGCCGCGCGCTTGGCCTTCAAGAAGGGTATTCCCGACGCCGGCCCGGTGCTGTTGGAGCCGGTGATGAACGTGCGCGTGGTCGTGCCCGAAGAGTATATGGGCGCGATCATGAGCGACTTCAACACCCGACGCGGCCGCGTGCAGGGCATGAGCCAGGAAAAGGGCAAGGCCATCGTCACCGCCCTGGTTCCGCACGCCGAGATGCTGCGCTACGCCATTGACTTGCGTGGCCTGAGCCAGGGGCGCGGCTTCTTCACGATGGAATTCTCGCACTACGATGTCGTGCCAGGCAACGTAGCGCAGAAGATCATCGAGGCCGCGTCCAAGGATCGCAAGGAAGAAGAGGAAGACTGATCTTCCCGCCGGCTTTCGGCCGGCTGCCCACTCCCACAACGCAAAGGGGACGGAGCGTCATGGCGCTCCGTCCCCTTTTTCATTCTCCCCTGGCGTGTCACATTGCCGGCCCTACCAGCGCATCAATTTGCTCACCAACTTGAACAGCCAGCGAAAGACGCGCTGCTTCAGCGTCAGCTTTTGCCCCGTCGCCAACATCTGCTCGTAGGTGAAGAGCGATTGCAGCCATTGATGTTGCCCGACCTGTAACCGCGTCAGCGCGGCTAGCGTCGCCTGCTGATTCTCTTTCTCACCCAATTCGCCGAAGATGCTCGCCGCAGCCTGGTAGTTCGGCCGGGCGCGCTCAGACTTGCCGGCGCGTTCGTACAGTGTCCCCAGGTTGCCCAAGACTTGCGCCTCTTCGGAACGCCGGCCCAGGACGCGGAATATTTCCAGGGCGCGGGTCAGCTCCTTCTCGCTCTGCTCAAATCGCCGGCTCTGGATATGCACCACGCCCAGATTCACCAGCATCTCGGCCTGGCCGGCGCGGTCGTCGCCCAGTTGCAGGACGCTCAGCGCCTGATCGAACGCCTCCTCAGCGGCCGGCAGATTCCCCTGCCGGAACGCGGCGATACCCTGCGCCTTGAGCGCCTCCATCGGAACGGCCGGCGTCACATCGTTATCCATCATCCACTCTCCTCAGCGCCCTCGCGCCGCTCAATCGGGCGCCGTAGCCCACGTCTCCGCGTGGATGGGCACCGTGAGGATCACCCGCGTGCCCCGCTCGCGCCCCTCGCTCAGCGACTCAATCGCGAAGGCGGCTTCCAACATTTCCGAACGCTCACGCATGTTCAAGAGACCCAGGCTGCCACGTTCGTCGTAGGCCCCCTGCAAGTCAGCCATACGGAACCCAACGCCATCATCTTCCACTTCGACGCGCAGCGCCGCCGGCTCCAACTTGAGCCGCACCCAGACATGCTCCGCTTTCGCATGACGCTTGATATTGTTGATCGCCTCTTGCACAATGGAGAACAGGGTGCGCTCGATGTGCGAATTCAGTCGGTTGGGCAAGGGATCCACGTCGAGATGCGCCGTGAAATTCTCGCTGGAGGCCAGTTGCTCCATGTATGACTGCAATGCCGGCACCAGGCCGCGCGTCTCCAAAATCAGCGGGCGCAACTCGAAGAGGAGCACGCGCGCCTGTCGCGTGGCCTGGCGCGTCAGATTCCGCACCGAATCCAGCTCCCGCAGCGCCTCTTCCGGCCGCTGCCGGATCAGCCGCTCCAGATGCTCCAGGTTCATGGATATGGCGGCTAACAGTTGCACCGTGCCGTCATGCAGACTGCGGGCCAATTCCTTGCGAGCCGTCTCTTGCGCCTTGATCGTCCGGTCGCGCTCCTCACGTAACGACTGGTAGAGGCGCGCATTCTCGATGGCAATGGCGGCCTGGCCGGCCACCGTCAGCAATAGCTGCTCGTCTTCATGGTCAAAGCCTTCGCCGGAGTACTTGTTCAATACTTCGAGTACGCCTACGGTCTTGCCTTTGATCTGCATGGGGACGCAAATGATCGAGTGGGTCAGAAAGCCGGTCTGCACGTCGAACTGCCAGGCATGGCGCGCGTCGTGAGAGACATCGTTGACGATGAGCGGCTTGCCCTGCGTCGCCACCCAGCCGACGATGCCCTTATCTATCGGCATCCGCTGGTGCAGCAGCACCGTCCCGCGTTCGCCCAGCGCGACTTCGAAGATCAGCTCGTGCCGCGGCGCGTCCACCAGCAGGAGCGACGCTGCGCCGGCGTTCAGGATGCTGGCGGCCAGGCCGGTCGTGTGAATCAGGAGCTGGTTCAAGTCCAGCGTCGAAACCATGCTCTGGCCGATCTGAAAGAACAACTCCAGTTGCACCACCTTTTGGCCGGTGGCAGCCAGATCATCTAGCGCGTGCGCCAGCGCCCCAATATTGGATACGGCGTTGTTGATCAGCCTGGGATAGTCCGCCGGCGGGGTCGCGGGCTTGGGGTAGGCCAACGTCAGGCAGCCGACCACTTCCTGGCCGGCCAGGAGCGGCGCATTGACCAGGACCGCCAGGCTATCGCCTTGCAGATGGAACTCCGCCGGCGCAATCGGCCCATCCAGGCGCACCTGCTGCCGTTCCATCTGACTGGCAAGCGCCTTCTCCCAGATAGAGACCTGGTTCAGACCGGCCGGCGTCCACTCGCCACAGCGCAGAGTCAGCCCCTTCCCGCTCGCCAGGAAGATGGCGCCGCACGCGGCGCGACAATCCGCCGCCGCGTACTCCAACAGTTTCTCCAGGAACACCCGCACATTGCGCGGCGCGACAGCGTCTCCCAGGCCGGGCTGCGTAACGAAGCTGCGTGTAGATTCACGAGCCGCAAGACGATCTAGCACATCGGGCCTCGCATGAACGAATCCGTCTCCCCGCACTTCGGTCGAACGCACTCACAAGGTAATATCGAGGAGACCTTCCCCCACTTGCCGCAAGGTCTCCGTAGAGAGCGAGCTTAGCAAGATCGCCAAGCGCAGATACAAAACGTTGGAGGGACGCAAGACAAAATCGCGCACGTCCTCCGGGAGTTCTTTCAACATCTCCAGGGCGCGCTGGTCGCGATCCGAATCAGACACCAGCGCCTCATCCGCGAAGTAGGAGAGGGGCACATGCAGGAACTCGGCCAGGCGCTCCAACTGCGAGAAGGGGATATCCTCGCGGCCGAACTCGTAGTTGGTGAGGGCCTCGTTGGGGACATCCAGCACCCGCGCGCAATCGTTGAGGCGTTTGCCGGCCGCCAGCCGCGCCTGACGCAGAAGCACGCCGATCATGCGCCGGCGGATTGACAATTGCACCGCCGACGGGAGTGAGACTTCCACACTGGTCGCCGCGGCGCTGGCGACCCACAGATTGCTCACCGGCACACCGAAGAGCCGGCTGAAGATCTCCAATTGCGGCAGCGTCGGCTCTGCTTGGCCGGCCTCAAAGGCCGCGACCTGTTCCGCCGGCGTGTCCACCGCGCTGGCGCAGGTCTCCAAACTCAGGCCGGCATTGAGCCGCGCCTTCCGCAACTGCACCCCCATGCTCTTGCGTCGCTCTCCGATGTCCACGCTGGTCGCCATGCTCCCCTCCTGGCCCTTGAGATCGCCCAGAACACCCCGTGCGCGCTCGACGATCGGCGCGCGCCATTCCCCAGAATGAACATTTACGTGATTATACCACACTCCCGGCTGCTGGACAATCCATTCATTCTGGATTATACTTTTCCTGAATCGTGCGCCATCGTCCGCCGAAAGCAGAAAGGAGGCTTCGGCATGCTCGGAAAGGAATTCGCCGGCCGCGGCAAGGTGGCCGTCCTCAAAACGACGCCGGCCACCGTTTTGGAAGACTATGCCCGGCTGCTCCATTTGGCCGGCTATCAACAGGCCCTGCCGCGTGACCGCGAGACGATCCTGAAAGTCAATATCTCCTGGCAGACCTGGTATCCGGCCTGCTCTACCGCGCCCTGGCAACTGGAGGGCGTTGTGCGCGCGTTGCAGAGCGACGGGTACCGCAACCTCATCGCCGGCCACAACCGCACCGTCGTCGTGGATGCCTACGTGGGCGAGCGCAACAACAAGCATAAACCCATTGTAGACGCGTATGGCCTCCGTAATGTACACCTGTATGAGCCTTATGTCAAATGGGTGCGCTATGAACCCAGGTCCCCGCTCCTGGCGCTGGACAAAGTCTTTCCCGAAGGCATCTATATCCCGGAGCTATTCATCGGTCGCAACATCATCCAACTTCCCACGGTCAAGACCCACGTCTTCACCGTCATCACCGGCGCCATGAAGAACGCCTTCGGCGGCTTGCTCAATGAGCAGCGCCATCGCACCCATGCCATGCTCGACGAGACGCTGGTGGACCTGCTGCAAATACAGCAGGAAATCCATAGCGGCATCTTCGCCGTCATGGACGGGACCTTCGCCGGCGACGGGCCAGGCCCGCGCGCCATGCGCTGGCATCAGAAGGACATCATCCTCGCCTCGGCCGACCAGGTCGCCATTGACGCCATCTCGGCTCAATTGCAGGGCTTTGACCCCCTCTCGCTCCCCTTCATCCGGCTGGCCCACGAACGCGGTCTCGGCGTCGGCGATCCCAAAGACATCGAAATCGTCGGCCACGACATCTCCGGCGAAGACTGGCATTTCGTGCAAGAAGAGACTTTCGCCAGCCGCGGCCAGAAGGCCATCTATCACGGCGCGCTGAAACCCTTCGAGCATCTCTTGCTGCGGACGCCCCTGGTCCCCTGGTCCTACTTCGCCTCCAACCTGTACCACAATGTCTACTGGTTCCCCGTCGTCGGCCGGCGCCGCGTCATCGAGGCGCTCAAGACACCCTGGGGCCAACTGTTCCAAAACTATGGCGACGGTCGTGTGGTATTACCCGGCATTGAGCCGCGCACCGCCGCGTTGGCCGCCGGCGGCGCGTTGGCGGCCGTAGCCGCAGTGGGCCTCATCGCCCGCGCCCTCACCCGCCGGCGCAGAAATCAGGGGTAGCCGACCGATGCGTATTGACTTCCACGTTCACTCGCACTGCTCGCGCGATGGCTTGGCCGCGCCGGCCGCCATCGTGGCCGCCGCCCGCGCCGCCGGCCTGGACAAGATCGCCATAACCGACCACAACACGCTCCGGGGCGCGTGGGCTGTGCGCGAGCTGGCCCCGGAGCTGGTCATCATGGGCGAAGAAGTCCGCACCGACGCCGGCGAGCTGATCGCCTTCTTCGTCGAAGAAGAAGTGCCGGCCGACCTGGCGTTGGACGAGGCTATCCGCCGGCTGCGCGCCCAGGGCGCGGTCATCGGCGTCTCGCACCCCCTGGACAGGCTGCGTCGCGAAGCGATGGGCTTGCAACATGTCCTGCGTATCATAGACCGGCTCGACTTTCTGGAGACCTACAACTCGCGCTGCCTGCTGGCGGATGACAACCGGCGCGCCGCCGCCCTGGCGCAGGCGCATGGCCTGCCCGGCAGCGCCGGCAGCGACGCCCACAACGCCGGCCACATCGGGCGCGCCTACGTCGAAATGCCGGCTTTCACCGACGCGACGACCTTCCTGGAGAGCTTACGCCGCGGGACGATCCACGGCCGGCCCAGCGGAGTATTTGTGCATTTCCTGAGCACGTATGCCAAATGGCGCCGGCGCATCGCCGGCAAAAGGCAGCGAGCATGACCGGCACAACGCTGGCAAATGGCATCCTCCTATCCCTGGTCGCGGCCATTGTGCCCACCATCCTCTACGTGCTGCTGGTGCGCTGGCTAGATCGTTATGAGCGCGAGCCGGCGTGGCTCCTGGGTGCAGCCTTCGTCTGGGGCGCAGTGCCGGCGATCATCGGCTCTCTCGTCCTGGAGCTGATCGTGGGCCTGCCGCTGAACGCGCTGTTCAACGGACTGACCTACGAGGTCGCGCAGGCCAGCGCCATCGCGCCCATCGTGGAAGAATCGCTCAAGGCGCTGGGGCTGCTCGGACTGCTGCTCCTCTTCCGCGCCGAATTCGACGATACGCTGGATGGCGTCGTCTACGGGGCCTTGATTGGCTTCGGCTTCGCCATGACCGAGAACTTCTTCTACTACTTGAATGCCTTCTCTGATGGCGGCGCCGCCCACCTGGCGCAGTTGATCTTCCTGCGCGCCGGCGTCTTCGGTTTCACCCATGCCTTCTTCACCGGCGTGTTCGGCGCCGGCCTGGGCTACGCGCGCGGCGGCGCGGCCGGCGTCAAGGGCTGGAGCGCGCCGATTTTGGCCCTCGGCGCGGCCATGGGCTTCCACGCCCTGCACAACTTCGGGGCAGCCATCACCAGTCAAGTGGTCGCCGGCATCCTCCTCAGCCTCTTCAACATCGCCGCCGGCGTACTCATCCTCATCGGCATCGTCCTGTGGGCCTTGGCCCAGGAGCGTCGCTGGATCGCCGAAGAACTCAGAGATGAGATCAACGTCTCGCTCACCAGCGGCGAATATGAGTTGCTGACGCGCAAACGCGCCGTGCTGGCCCGCAAGACTGGCCCACTGGCCTGTATCGGCGGAAAGCGCGTGTCGTTGCTGGTGGAGCTGGCTCGCGTGACCACCGAATTGGCTTTCCGCAAGCGCCGAGTGCGCGCCGGCGATGCCAGCGCCGAGAATCTCGACGCCATCGCCAAGCTGCGCGACCAGATCGGCGCGTTGCGCCGGGCGGCCGTGCCTCTGGCGCGCTGACTGCATATTTCACAAGACATATTTCACAAGAAAGGAGGCGCTGCGCAGATGCGTAAGATCAAGATCAGCGCCGCCGGCGTGACCGTCGTCGCCGATCTGAAGGACAATCAGACCGCCGACGCGATCTGGGCGGCTTTACCCATCGAAGCGACGGGCAGCACCTGGGGCGATGAGATCTACTTCTCGACCTCCGTGCGCCTGGAGGAAGCCCCCGACGCCCAGGAGGTAGTGGAATTGGGCGACCTGGGCTATTGGCCGCCGGGCAAAGCCTTTTGCATCTTCTATGGCCGCACGCCGGCCAGCATGGGCAATGAGATCCGGCCAGCCAGCCCGGTCAATGTCTTCGGTCACATCAGCGGCGATGCGACCGTCTTCAAGAAGGCGCGCGGGAGCGTCCGCGTGCGCGTTGAAAAAGCTGTTGAGTAGGCAACTACGAATCTCTCTTTGGAGGCATACACAATGGACAGAACGTGGGACGGCATCTGCAAAGTCGGCATCGTGCAATTCATGATTTACCCGGCCGTGATGAAGGGAACCGGCCCGGTGGTCGAAACGATCACCAAGATCGCCGCCGATGACTTCTTCGGCTCCATGGAAATCACCCACATCGAAGACCCCGAAGCCCGCAAGCAGGTCGCCGGCATCATTGCCGCCTCGCACATGGCCGTCGGCTACGGCGCGCAGCCGGTGCTCCTGTCGCGCAAGCTCAATCTCAACCACCTCGATCAGGCTGAGCGGATGAAAGCCGTCGAGACGATCCAGGGCTGCGTGGACGAGTGCCTGGAGTTGGGCATCAACAAGCTGGCCTTCCTGAGCGGCCGCGACCCCGGCGACGCCGATCGGC
>CAIQJD010000491.1 GCA_903872005.1 uncultured bacterium
TAGTTGATGATGGTAAAGCAATAATCCATGAGCGAGTTCTGGTGCGTGGCCGAGTAGATGCCCGCGGGAATGGCGATGGCCCACGTGATGACGAAGGAGAAGAGCGCCAGGCCGATCGTCAGCAGCAGGCGGTCGCCGATCAGCTCGGTGTTCTGCCGCTGGTATTCGAGGGAGCGCCCCAGGTCGCCCTGCAAGATGCCGGCCATCCACCGCACATACTGGACGGCGAACGGTTGGTCAACGCCGAACTGGATCTTGAGCGCATCGACCTGCGCCTGGTCCATGGAGGAGCCTGACGCGGCCAGGGTGGCGATGTAGCTGGTGAGGAAGTCGCCGGGGGGCGCCTGCACGAGCGCAAAGACGATGATCGAGAAGATCACGACCAGGAGCGGCAGCAGCAGCAGGCGTTGGATGATATATCTGAGCATAGGCACTCCCGCAGCACGGTCACCCTGCCGGCCCCAGCGCGGCGAGGGCAGGCAGGGCGGACACGCATGGGGCCTCTGCCCGCGGGCCTGGCACAGCACCGCGCGGGCGGAGGCAGTTGGGGAACAGGTGACTTATTTCGCGAAGAACCAGACCTCGGGCTTGCCGTTGCCCGGGGTGCGCAGCGCCCAGTCCTTGGTCAGGTCCTTGGGCACGTTGTGGAGGCTCTTGTTGACGACCGCCACACCCTGGTCGGTGGCGGTCAGGCCGATGGTGCCGATGTCATACAGGTTGTCGACCCAGATCTTGAAGATCTCTTGGGCGAGCTGGGCCTGGCGTGCGGGGCCGGATGACTTGGCCTCGTCCTGCATCGCGACGATCTTCTTCCAGGGCTCGGGCGGCTCCACGCCTTCCTTGCCACCGGTGTCGTACCAGGTCTTCCACAGCGGACCGTAGGTCAGGTTGCCGTAGATAGGCAGGCGGATGTCGAACTTAGTGGACCCGCTGAACATGGTGCCCGCCGAGTCCTGGTTCCACACTTCGGCCTGCAGATCGTTGGCCTGGCGCATCTGGAAGTGCAGATCGCGCTCACGCACCTGGAGATCGACCCAGATGCCGACCTTCTTCAGGTCCCTGACCACCAACTCGGCGACCTGCGTATAGGAGCCCAGCGCGGGCACCGCGGAAAGCTCAAAGCCGACCCGCTTGCCGCTGGGCAGCAGGCGGTAGCCTTCGCCGTCGCGCTTGGTGTAGCCCAGCGCATCCAGCAGCTTGTTCGCCTCGTCGGGCTTGTACTCGGTGAACTTATACGCCCACTCATCGCCGGGGTACCACGGGCTGCCCTTCTTGATGATGCCCTGCCGCGGCTCGCCGGTGCCCAGGAAGATCGACTCCTGCATCTCCTTGCGGTTGAGCGCGTACGACACGGCCTTGCGGAAGTCTAACTGCGTCCACATGGCGGTCAGTTCGGGGTTCTTGGCGTAGGTCAGGTTGAAGATGATGCCCGATTCCTCGCCGCCGGTGCTCGACCAGAGGAAGATCTGATACTTGCCGGATTTCTTCTCCTCTTCCTTGAGCACCGGGAAGTTCTTCAACTGGATGTGGCGTTCCTGCTCGTCGAGCTCGCCCGCGATGGCGGCCAGGTTCAGCGCGGCCACGTCCGCGAAGAACTTCACCTGCACCTCGTCGATGTAGGGCAGTTGGTTGCCGGCTTTATCGACGCCCATGTAGTAGGGATTCCGCTTCATGATGAAGATCTGTTCGCTGTAGCGGTTGGTCGCCTTCCACGGGGTCAGCACCGGGCGGTCGGGGTTGTCGAACTGGTCCTGGCGCAGATAGAAGAGCTCGCCCCAGGTCTTCAGCTTGGCGTCGGCCACCATCTTATCCAGGTCGGCCTTGCCGGCATACGACGCATGGAACTGCTTGAGGTACTGCGCGGGCAGGAACATGGGGTACTTCTTGTCGCCGGCGTCTTGCTGCGCGATTTCGGGCAGGAAGAGCGTTTGCGGCGCGCCAAAGGTGAACTTCACCGACACATCGTCCACCTTCTCCACCTTCACCTGGCTGCCATCCTTGTTCAGCAGCCACGAGGGGATGGAGGGGCTCAGGTCCTTGTTGTTCACCACGTCGGTGTACCAGAACATGATGTCGTCGGCGGTGAACGGCTTGCCGTCGGACCACTTGCTGCCCTTGCGCAGCTTGATGGTCCACTCGGTGAACTTGTCGTTCGGCGTGACGCTCTCCGCGTACTTCATCTCGACGTTGGCGCCGTCGATGGAGAAGCGCACCAGGCTGTCGTTGACGATGCGGATCAGGCCGTTGCGGTCAGAGGGGCCGGTGAACCCGCGATGCCAGATGCCGCCGTATTGGCCGACCTCAGGCGCGTCGATGACGTACGGCTTTTCGGGCAGGCGTTGATCGACGGCGGGCAGCGTGCCGGCCTTGACCTGGTCGGCCAGGGCAGGGGCCTCTTTGTACTTGCCGGCAGCCGGCGCGGCAGTGGGTGCGGCGGCGGCTTTAGTCGGTTCGGGCGCCTTGGTGGCGGCAGGTGCAGCGGTCGGTTCGGGTGCTTTGGTCGCGGCCGGTGCGGCGGTGGCGGCGGGCGCCTTGGTGGCCGCGGGTGCGGCAGTGGGCGCAGCGGTTGGGGTCGCTTGCGTACAGGACGTGAGCATGAAGGACAGGATCAGGATCACGCTCAACAGCGTACAGGTGGACTTGCGGTACATGTGCCTCTCCTCAGTGAGATTGTGAGTGGGTCATCCACAGACCAACAATGAGACTGCGATCAACTTACGCGATGCCGGGTGGTCACCTCCTTTGTGTTGTGAAACAGGAAGATGTAAACAACGGCGATCATTCAGCTTCATTATAAGGGGCAGCGCATGGTCTGTCAAATGGCCCGCCGAATCAAAACCGCCGAATCAATTCGGGGCGAACGACCTCTCTCACCCCCAGCCGGGGAGACCTCTCTCACCCCCAGCCCCGCTCTCCCCTGCAGGGAAGAGCGGGGAGAGGTGCGAGCTCGCGCTGAAGGGTACGATCTTTAACGCAAAGGCGCCAGGGGGCAAAGACGCAAAGAACCCTCCATAATTCATCCTTCCCCTTTGCGTCTTCGTCTCTTGGCGTCCTTGCGTTGAAGGGCAACGGTCCTGACGCAAAGGCGCCAGGGGGCAAAGACGCAAAGAACCCTCCATAATTCTTCCTTCCCCTTTGCGTCTTCGTCTCTTGGCGTCCTTGCGTTGATGGGCAA
>CAIQJD010000492.1 GCA_903872005.1 uncultured bacterium
CGCAGCGGTGGTCGTCTCCGGCCGCTCCGCAGAACGGGGCGCGGCCGTCGTCGAGCAGATTGTGGCCGCCGGCGGGCGCGCCATCTTCCAGCCGGCCGACGTGCGCCAGAGCGCAGAGGCGCGCCGGCTGATGGTTGTCGCCCAGGAGACTTACGGCCGGCTCGACATTCTGGTCAACGACGCCGGCCTGCAACATGTCGCCCCGCTGGTCGAATTCCCCGAAGCGAAATGGGATGAGCTGATCGGCGTCATCCTGACCGGCGCGTTCCTCTGCACGAAGTACGCCTTGCCGGCGATGATGGCCGGCCGCTGGGGGCGCATCATCAACATCGCCTCGCAACTGAGCCGGATCGGCGCGCCCTACAAAGCGGCCTACGTGGCCGCCAAGCACGGCCTGATCGGCCTGACGCGCGTCACGGCGCTGGAAGGCGCGCCCTACCACGTCACTGCCAACGCCATCTGCCCCTCGTATGTCCGCACGCCACTGGTGGATGGGCAGATCGCCAATCAAGCGAAGACGCACGGCATCCCCGAAGCCGCAGTGATTGAGACGATCATGCTCAAGGGCGCGGCGATCAAGCGGCTCTTGGAGCCGGCCGAAGTGGCGCAGTTGACGCTCCACCTGTGCAGCGAAGCGGCCGCCGGCATCACCGGCGCAGACCTCATGATGGATTGCGGGGCGACGGCTCACTGAGCGGCTGCGGCAGCGCCAGGAAATTGAAGCGCGCCTGAAAGCGCCGCAGCACCTTCAGGATGGCCCCGCCGAAGAGGAGGATGAGCAGGAAGTTGCCGCCGGCGCGCGCCATGTCCCACCACAGGGATGTGACCCCATAGAAGACGGCATAGCGCTTGAGCGATTCGAGGATATTCAGGCCGGCGTTCCAATACATATCCGAGCCGGTCGGGGCCATGACGAAGGGCCAGAACCAGATGTTCATGATCGCCCCGAAGACCAGGCCCAGGAGAAAGCCCCAGCCGGCCAGAATCAGCGTCTCGCCGCGTCCCAGCCGGCGCATGTCGGGCAGCCACGCCGACAGCAGCCCCACCCAGCCGGTGGTGAACATCTGATACGGCAGCCACGGGCCTACGCCCCCACCAATGAAGGCCGAAACCAGCAGCGATAGCGCCCCCAGCAAGAAGCCGAAGGTTCCCCCAAAGGCATAACCGCACAAGATCGGCAGAATGAAGACCAGCGAGAAGCCGGCCGGCCCCGGCGCGGCGCGCAGCACCGCGTTCATCGCCGTCAGCACGCCCAACACGGCGACCATCTTGGAGTTCATGCGCCGGCTCTGCATGTTCGCCAGAATGGCCCCCAGACACAGACCGACCAGGAGCAGCAGCACGAAGGGCGCGTCCTGATTGTGGGCGCTGGCGGCCAGGCCGCTGCTTTGCTCGTCGGCGCTCAGCGAGAAGAAGGGGTAAAGGAAGGCCATGACGCCCACGGCGCTGGCGGCCAGCAGGATCAGGGTGTTGACGAAGCCATTCTTACGCATGGGGCGACTCCCGGCGCGGCGCGCCGGCCGCCAGGACATCCGCCACTGTCACAAAGCGCTCGTCGCGCAGCAGCTTGTTGACCTGCGAAGCGAAGACCATGGAGCTGGTCATCACTTTGCGCGCCGGCCCATCCACCACCACTTCGCCATCGCCGAGGATGATGACGCGGTCGGCGCACGCGGCCGCCAGCTCCACGTCGTGGGTGCACATGACGATGGCGCGGCCGGCCGCCTTCTGCTCTAACAAGAAGCGCGCCAGCGACTCTTTCTGTGGATAGTCCAGGCCGCGCGTCGGCTCATCCAACAAGATGACTTGCGGCTCGGCTGCCAGAATGGCGGCCAGGGCGACCCGCTGGCGCTCGCCGACGCTGAGATCGCGCGGGTAACGCTCCAGATGCTGCTCCAGACCCAGGGCGCGCAGCAGAGCGGCGTCATCGCCGGCCGGCAGGCCGTGATTGCGCCGCGTAAACGCCAGTTCCTGGCGCACGGTGTCTTCAAACAGGAGCATGCTGGGATTCTGCGGCACATAGCCGACGACTTTGGTCAGCTCATCCAGCGCGACGCGGCGCGTGTCGTGGCCGGCGATCAGCACGCTGCCCCGGTCGGGCTGCAACAGGCCGACCAACTGCTTGAGCAGTGTGGACTTGCCGGAGCCGTTGCGCCCCATCAAAGCGACGAATTCGCCGGCGCCGACCGTCAGATTCACGCCGCGCAGCGCCGGCGCGCCGCCCGGATAGGTATACCAGGCATCGCGCA
>CAIQJD010000493.1 GCA_903872005.1 uncultured bacterium
CCGGCGGCTCGGCCGGCGTGAAGGGCGCGGCCAACGGTTGCAGACAGCGGCCGGCCGCGATCTCGCCCTGCAGCCACTCCAGGCCGGCCGCCGCGCCAGGGTAGGCCGGCTGCAGCTCCAGGACTTTTTGCAAGCTGCTCCAGGCTTCCCAGGGGTTGGTGGTGACGCAAGCCAGCCAGAGCCAGGCGTCGGCGTCGGCCGGCTGTCGGCCCAGATGGGCGACCAGGGCGGCGCGGGCGGCGTCCGCGTCGCCGGCGCGCGCCAGGGCGACGGCTTCCTCCAAGCGAATGGGTTGCGTCTGCGATTGCTCTGCTGACACGCTGCGGCCTCTGGGATGAGAAATCGCCGGCTAATGGGCGCGCCCGACCATGCGCCAGGCGCAACCGCCGGGTTGACGGGATTATACCACATCTGGCGCGGGGAGCAAAGCCTCCGGCGACTGGGAAACGCGCTCGCCTTGCTAACCGTAGAGGCAGGCCTTGTGCCTGCCCTCTGGGGGGCCACACGGGCTGATGTTACACGCCCGGCAAAGGATGGTGTCTCACACGGTTGGAGACGCGCGCGTCAACGCCGGCCCTTTGGAGCGCGAAAGGCGCGAAATGGATGCAAAAGACACGAACCTTTCGCGCCTTTCGTGTTCCAAAGGCCGCCGCGATGGCGCGGCTCGCCCGGAAACTGCAAGTCGCCGGCCGGCGACGCGCAAGCTCCGGGTCTATGGCGGACATCTCGCCAAGCCGCGCGGCGGGATGAGCGGGATGCAACCAGCCGTGAGCAATAGACACGGGGCCGTCACCTCGAAAGGGACGGCCCCGTGTTCATGCTCGCTGACTAACCTGCGCTAGTTGTCGGCCACATTCCCGCTGGACTGCGCCTCCGGCGAGAGGTACTCATAGCTCTCGACCGGCGGCTCGACCGGCGCAGGCTCGGCCGGCAGCTCGGCCGGCGGTTCGGCCGGCGGCGTCTGGTCGGCCTCGCAGTAGGGGCAGACCTTCCACTTCAAGCGCAAGATGCGCCCGCAATTGACGCAGGGCTTCTTGAGCCGGGTGTAGCAGGACGGACAGACGAGGTAGTCTTGCTCGATGCGGCGCTTGCAACTGGGACACTGCGCGCGCTCCTCGATGTCCTGCAACAAGGCTTCCTCTTCCAACGCGCGCTCATAGGTCTCGGCGAGCTTCTCTTGCGGGCGCAGGATCATGTAAATCAACAGGCCCGGCAAGTTGAAGATCAGCACCAGCAGCGTCGCCAACAGTTGGGCGAAGATATCGCGCGAGCGCGAGCGCATATCCCGGAAAGTCCAGATGACCAGGCTGATCCATAGGGCGGTGAAGAACCCGCCCAGCACAGCCAGGGCGACCTGCAGGACGACCAGGATCGAGTTAATCAAATCAGGCGGAAATAGCGAACCCATGCTTTACTCCCTCGCAGGCATTGAGAATCCACAGAGGCTCTCTGCTGGGGGCGATTATACCATCAGACGACGCTTTTGTCATGTTTCCCGCGCCCCCGCTCCAAATAGATGAGCAAGACCGCGATGTCGGCCGGGTTGACGCCGGCCAGGCGCGCGGCCTGGCCCACCGTCGCCGGCCGAAAGCGGAGCATCTGCTGGCGCGCCTCGTTACGCAGCCCCACGACGCCGGCGTAGTCGAAATCGGCCGGGATGGCGCGCGTCTCCAGCCGGCGGGCGCGCTCCACCTGCTGCTCCTGTTTGGCGATGTAGCCGGCGTATTTGGCTTCGATGACCACCTGCTCGACGACGGCCGGCGCCAGCGGATCTGGCGGCGGCGCCAGGCGCTGAATCAGCGCGTAGTCGCAGGCCGGCCGGCGCAAGAAGGCCAGCAGGTTCACCCCATCGTCCAGCGGCTCCTCGCCGGCTGCGGCCAGGACAGCATTCACCTCGGCCGCCGGCGCCAGCCAGGTCTCGGCCAGCCGGCGCAGCTCGCCCTGGATGGCCTGGCGCGCCGCTTGCGTGGCGGCAAAGCGCTCGGCCGGCAGCAGGCCGGCGGCATGGCCCAGCGGCCCCAGGCGCAGATCGGCGTTGTCCTGGCGCAGCAACAGGCGATATTCGGCGCGCGAGGTCATGATGCGGTACGGCTCCGTCAGCTCCTTCGTGATCAGGTCGTCAATCATCACACCGATGTAGGCTTGCTCGCGCCCCAGCACCAGCGCCGGCCGGCGGCTGGCCTTCAGCGCAGCGTTCATGCCGGCCATGAGGCCCTGCGCGGCGGCCTCTTCGTAACCAGAGGTGCCGTTGATTTGGCCGGCGTGGAACAGCCCCTCGACGCGCCGCGTCTCCAACGTCGGGCTGAGCTGATCCGTGGGGACGTGGTCATACTCGATGGCGTAGCCGGCGCGCATGATCTCGGCCGCCCGCAGCGCCGGGATGGAGTGCAGCATCTCGCGCTGCACATCTTCGGGGAGGCTGGTGAAGAAGCCCTGCACGTAGACCTCGCTGGTCTGCCAGCCTTCCGGCTCCAGGAAGAGCTGGTGCGCCGGCTTGTCGGGGAAACGGATCAGCTTCTCCTCGAAGGAGGGGCAGTAGCGCGGCCCGGCGCCCTGGATGAAGCCGCTGGCGATGGGCGAGCGATCCAGGTTGGCGCGCACGATGGCGTGGGTCTGCGCGTTGGTATGCACCAGATAGCACGGGAGTTGCGCCCGCCAGGGGGTGAGCGGCCCGCGCGGGTAAATCGGGCTGGGCGGGAGGCGCAGGTCGCCGGCCAGGTCCGGCGCCGCCTCCGGCGGGTAGGCCGTAGAGAAGGCCAGCGGGACGTCGCTGCCGGGCTGCATGACGGTCAGGCTATAGTCAATCGTGCGGGCGTCAATGCGCGGCGGCGTATTGGTCTGCAAACGCGTCAGCCGGAAGCCGAGCAGGCGCAGCGACGCCGAGAGGCCGACGGCGGGGAATTCGCCGGCGCGGCCGGCCGGGTAGGTGTGCGCCCCGCTCATGATGCGGCCGGCCAGGAAGGTGCCCGTCGTCAGGACGACGGTGCGGCCGGCATAAATCTGATCGGTCTGCGTGCGGACGCCGGCGACCTGATCGCCGCCAACCAGCAGCTCTTCCACCATTGCCTGCTTCAGGTGCAGGTTGGGCGTATGTTCCAGGGTATGCTTCATAGCGCGCGAGTAGAGGCGCTTGTCGGCCTGGGCGCGCAGCGCCTGCACGGCCGGCCCTTTGGACGAATTGAGCAGCCGAATCTGGATATGGGTGCGGTCGGTGTTGCGGCCCATCTCGCCGCCCAGGGCGTCCATCTCGCGCACCAGATGGCCCTTGCCCGGCCCGCCAATGGAAGGGTTGCACGGCATCTGGGCAATCAGGTCCAGGTTCATGGTCAAGAGCAGGGTGCGCGCGCCCATGCGCGCCGCCGCCAGCGCGGCCTCGCAGCCGGCATGGCCGGCGCCCACCACGATCACATCGTACATGGAGCCATCATCCTATCCCACAACGCGCGCCTCCACCGTACGCAGATCCACCTCTATCCCATCGTCCTCCGAATGATAGAAGCAGCGACCATCTGCGGCCCGGCACCATATACTCCAACCGTCATACAGGCGCAGCAGGTTGCCCCGCACATCGCGCACATACACTTGAATGTTATCGCCGCTCACGTTGGCAAGGCCGATGGAGTCGCCGTGCGGGTTCCAGCGGATGCCGCTCACCGGCGTGTCCCAGTCGTCTGGATGGAGGCCCAGCGCGGTGTAGCGTTGGTCGCCCCACGAAGGGGGCCAGGAGCCGTGCGCCTGATAGTATTCGCGGATGCGGCGCATGAAATCGTTGGCGATGGTTGGGATGCCCGAAGGCGCCGGCGTCGCTCCGCCGCGCAAGACATCGGCCACCCGGGAATAGCCGCCGGCCGTCCCGCTGCCCAGCAGCGTCAACGCGGCGATGATCAGGAGCGCGACGAGCGCGATCAAGAACACGTATTCGACGAGGGCCTGGCCGGCCTGAAAGCGCTGTTTCATGGCGTCGCCTCCGTCAGGACGACGGTCACATCGCCCAGGCCGACTGCCTGGCCGGCGCTGATTTCCACCGTCTGCTTCCATTGGCCGGCCTGCCCCGGCGCATCCACGATCACCGTCTGCGGCCCGGCCGGCAGGGCGGCGAAGAAGAAGCAGCCGTCGGCGGAGGTGATGACGGATTGGCCGGCGATACGCACGCGCGCCGTCAGGGGCGCGCCGCCGGCCGCATGGAGGCAACCATCCAGACCGCCGGGCAGCGGCGCCGGCAGCGTCAGGCGCACGATCAGGTAGACCAACGCCATGGCGCACAGCAGCGTCAGGCCGCGCACCAGCCAGGGACGCCAGCGCCGCGCCGCCTGGGTCAGGCGGGCATTCAGACGCGCCACGTAGCGTTGGACATGTCCTCGCGGTCGAGGCAGGTCGCTGCTGGGAGAATCCTCAAGGCGCATTTTCCACCTCCATCGGAGCGGCCCCAGGCGTCTCGCCGGCGGGGCGCCCCATGACATGCACTTTGAGCATGTTGGTCTTGCCGCTCCCGCCCAATGGGATGCCGGCGGTGATGACGATGACATCGCCAGGGCCGGCCAGGCCGGCCGCGCCGGCGGCGCGCTCAGCCGCCGCGATCAGCGCATCCGTCGTCTGCGCGTCGGGGGCCAGCGCGCACTGCACGCCCCAGACCAGCGCCAGCCGCCGGCGCACCGTCTCCGACGGGGTGATGACTAGGATCGGCGTCGCCGGCCGATGGCGCGCGATCATGCGCGCAGTATAGCCGGAGACCGTGGCCGGCGCGATGGCTTTAGCGTTCAGCTCGTCGGCGATCTCGCATGTGGCCTGACTGACCGCGTCCGTCACGCCTTGCGAGGGGGAGCGCTGCGCTGCCGCGACATGATCCCGGTAAGGCAGGGCCGGCTCCGTCGCGCCGGCGATGCGCGCCATCATCTCGACCGCGGCGACAGGGTATTGGCCCACCGCCGTCTCGGCCGAGAGCATGACCGCATCCGTTCCATCAAAGATAGCGTTGGCGACGTCGCTCGCCTCGGCGCGCGTGGGGCGGGGGTTGTGAATCATGGATTCCAGCATCTGCGTGGCGGTGATGGCCGGCTTGGCGGCGGCGCGCGCCATCTGGATGATGCGCTTCTGTTGCAGCGGCACCTGCTCGGCCGGCATCTCCACGCCCAGGTCGCCGCGCGCCACCATCACGCCGTCGGCCGCGTCCAGGATGGCCTCCAGGTGCTCGGTCGCTTCGGGCTTCTCGATCTTGGCGATGATGGGCGTGTCCCGGCCGGCGCCGGCGATCAGGGCGCGCAGGGCGGTGACGTCTTCCGCCTGGCGCACGAAAGATTGGGCGATGTAATCCACGTTCAGGCCCAGCGCGTAAGCCAGGTCGGCGCGGTCCTTCTCGGTGACGGCCGGCATGCTCACGGCAACATGCGGCACGCTGACGCCCTTGCGCGGCAGCAGCTCGCCGCCGGCGATTACGTCACACCGGGCGTCTGCGCCGTCGTTCTGGCGCACGCGCAGCTCCAGCAGGCCGTCATCCAACCGGACGATATCGCCGGGGCGCAAGGCGGCCAACAGTTCGGGGTGGGGCAAATGCACCGAGGTCGCATCGCCGGCGACCGGCCGGCCGGTCAGGGTGAAGGGTTGGCCGGCGACCAGCGCGGCGCGGCCGGCGGCGATGTCGCCGATACGCAGCTTGGGGCCTTGCAGGTCGGCCAGGATGGCGAGGACGCGCCCCTCGGCCGCGGCCGCGTCGCGCGCCGCGGCGATGCGCCGGGCATGGTCGGCGTGACTGCCATGCGAGAAGTTGATGCGCGCGACGTCCATGCCGGCGCGGATCATGGCGCGCAGCGTCTCCGGCGTCTCGCTGGCCGGCCCAAGAGTACAGACGATCTTCGTGCGTCGGCTTATCATAGCCCCAATCCGGGGGTCAGCTAATGTCGCCAGGGTTGCCACCACATGTAGGCCCGCCGAACGCGCCAGAACCGCTATGCCGCGTCCAACGTCCGATCGCTGACCGCTGACTGCCGTCCGTTACCCCTTGCGCGCCTGGGCGACGCTCTCGACGACGATCTCGATTTCGGCGCGCGTCAGGGATGAGGCCGACGGGAGGTACATGCCGCGTTTGCAGAGCATTTCTGCCACCGGGTAGCGCTGGCCCTTGAACTGCTTGAAGTAGATCGGCTGCAAGTGCATCGGGATGAAGAAGGTGCGCGTCTCGATGCCGTGTTTCGCCAGCCGATGACGCAGCTCATCGCGGCTGACGCCGAATTCGTCTTCCAACAGGATGCCATACATCCAGTAGACGTTTTCGGCCCAGGGCATTTGCGGCGGCGTGATGATGCCGGGGATCTGCTGGAGCAATGAGGTATAGTAGGCGGCATTGGCCTGGCGCGCTTGCACCAGGGTCTCCATACGCTCAGTCTGCGCCAGCCCCACGGCCGCTTGCAGGTTGGTCATGCGATAGTTGAAGCCGAGGAACTTGTGCCAGAAATGGCGCTCTTCTGAGAAGGCGTGGTCGCGCAGGTTCCAGGCCAGCCTGGCAATCTCCGGGTTGTTGGTGGTGACCATGCCGCCTTCGCCGGTGGTGATGATCTTGTTGCCGTAGAAACTGAACGAGGCACAATCGCCCAGGCTGCCGGTGCGCCGGCCTTTGTAGCGCGCGCCGTGCGATTCAGCGGCGTCTTCGACCACGTACAGGTTGTGCTTGCGAGCAATTTCCATCAGGGGGTCCATGTCTACGGGATGGCCGTAGGTGTGCACGGGGATGATGGCTTTGGTGCGCGGCGTGATCTTCGACTCCAACTGCGTCACGTCCATGTTCCAGGTGGCCGGCTCCGCGTCAATCAGCACCGGCGTGGCTCCCAGATAGGTCACGCAGTTGATCGTGGCGATCATCGTGAAGGTGGGCAGGATCACCTCGTCGCCCGGCCCCAGGCCCAGGGTCGCCAGGGCCAGGTGCAGCGCGACGGTGCCGTTGGCGCAGGCCGCGCCGTATTGGCAGTCGCAGGCCGCGGCAAACGCAGCTTCGAAATCTTCGATGTAGCGGCCGGCCGAAGAGATCCAGTTGGTCTCGATGCAATGCGTGACGTACTTCAGCTCATTGCCTTCGAGGCGTGGTTCACATACCGGGATGATGCGCCGGTTCAGGTCGGCCTGCGAGACCGGGATGCGCTTGATCGTGATTTCCAGCTCCGGCTCTGGGCCGGGGATGATCTCGGCCAGGTCGCCCAGCTCGGCCAGGTCCAATCGGGTCTCTTTCAGCATACGAGCCTCCTTCTCGGAAACTCCCGCAGTCCTTTTGGTCGCGGAAGTCTGATGATTCAGGACGCGAAACGCAGACGCAGGATCGTCTCGACGTACTTGACGCCCCGGCGGAGATAGCCCCAGGGGTTCAGCGCCGTCTTGGATTCGCCGGCCTGGCGCGCCACGCAGGTGTATGGGACCTCGACGATCTTGAAGCCCAGCCGGCGGGCGTGGTGCAGGAAATCTATGCAATACTCGCCGTAGTCGCCGCGCAGCGTGATCTGGTCGAAGACCGGCCGGCGCGCCGCGACGAAGCCGGTGGTGTAGTCGCTGATGGCGAAGCCGAGGAACAGGCCGGCGAAGAGGTTGATCGCCCGGCTGAACGCCTGGCCCACCAGCGAGTGGCCCACGTCTTTGCCGCCGCGCCGGTAGCGCGTGCCGATGGCGATGTCGGCCCCTGCGGCCTCCAGCGCCGCCAGCAGGCGCGGGATGTCTTCCGGCGGCATGGAGAGGTCGCAGTCCATCCAGACGACGATGGCGCCGGCGGCATGCCGGATGCCGTGCCAGATGGCGCTGGTCAGGCCGCGTTCGGTCATGCGCCGCTCCAACCTGATGCGCGGGTCGCCGGCGGCCAGCTCGGCGACGATGCGCCAGGCGCCGTCGGGCGAGTTGTCGTCCACGACGAGGATCTGCGCGCCGGCGGGATAGCCGGCCAACGCGGCCAGAGACCGCTCGATGAGCGGCCGGATGTTGTCGCGCTCGTTATAGGTCGGCATGATGATGGTGACGCCGGTCATGGGGGTTATTGTACAGGGGATGGGACGTTTTGGCAAGGAGGGGCGTTTGGATCGCTTGGGATCGTTTTGGATCGCGAATGGCACGAAAGGGCGCGAAACGCGCGAAACGATGCGCCATACCGTTGGGCCAGGATCCACGCCCAAGCAGGAGATGTTTCGCGTTTTTTCGCGCCCTTTCGCGCATTTCGTGTTCCAAACGACTGCGAGTACAATACGGCATATTCAGGAGGTTAGATGCTATGTCTAACCCACCTTCTCACAAGGGCCATGAGTTCAAGGCGCTTTCCTACAAGGTCATCGGCGCCTGCATAGATGTGCAGCGACAGATGGGCCGGCATTGCATGGAGGTAGACTATCAGCGCGCCCTAGAGCTGGCGCTGGCAAAGAACGGCCTCGAATATCAGCGCGAAGTGGAGATCGGGCTGGTATACGAAGGCGTTATCGTCACCAAGCGGCGCGTCGACTTCGTCATTAGCGATGGCATAGACGAACTCATCATGGAGACCAAAGCGCGCAGCCAGATTTTGCCCGAAGACATTGAGCAATGCCTGCTCTATTTGCATCAGGGTGGTTATCGTCTCTGCTTGCTGGTGAACTTTGGCGAGAAGCCGCTGGGCGTCCGGCGTCTTGTGCATACGCCGGAGCCGCCGGCCGGGGCAAGGTAACGCCGGCGCGCCGGTCGTTTGGATCGCGAAGGGCGCGATAGGCCGCGAAAAGCGCGAAACGTTGGTCGCCGGCGCGCGACGGTTCATCGGGACAGGTTGGGCGAATCCTTTCGCGCGTTTCGTGATCCAAACAACCTGCGCGTACAATAGGCCATATTTCGGAGGACGCAGCCATGCCACACGCCATCTTCCCGACCCCGCAACAGATCACGTCCCTCGGCGCAACCATCGTCCAGCCGTGCGGCGCGGCGCGCCTGCCTGCCGGCCCGGCCGGCGACCTCCTGCGGCGCGTCCTGGGCGACCGGCCGGCGGCCGACTTCCCCATCGCCATCGGCCTGGCCGACGAGCCGGCCATGGCCGGCCTCCCCGTCCCGCCCCAGCCCGAAGGCTACACCCTGCGCGCCGACGCGGCCGGCGTCGTCATTGCCGGCCGCGATCCGGCCGGCTGCTTCTACGGCGCGCAAACCCTGGCCCAACTGCTGCGCGTCCAGGGCGAGGAAATCGCCTATCCGGCGGTCGAAATCCGCGACTGGCCCGACTTCCGCCATCGCGGCATCTACGTCGAGGACTTCTGGGGATCAGATTTGATGGGGATCGAGGACTACCGGGCGCTGATTGACCGTTGCGCCGGCCTGAAGCTGAACACGCTCATCATCGGCCTCTTCGGCGGCTGGGAAATCAAGCATCACGGCAAGATCACGGAATTCCTGATGATCCCGCTGCGCCGGCATCCTGAATTACAGACGCCGCAACTCCTGCGCTATTTCGACCCGGCGACGCGCCAATGGGTCGAGCGGCGCTACCTGCCGCGCATGGCCGCAGAAGATTCCCTGCATGACGTGATCCGGCTGGCGGCCGCGCAGCACATCCGCGTTGCGCCGCTGTGGGGCGGGCCGGCCCACGTCAC
>CAIQJD010000494.1 GCA_903872005.1 uncultured bacterium
AGTTCTTCGTGTTCCGCGGCGCCTTCGCCATCATGCCGGTTTTCGCGGCGATAGGCGCGCTGGGCATTGTGGTGACAGCGGCGTACATCCTGTGGAAGATCATCCAGTCCCTCTTCTTGGGGCCGTTCAACGAAGAACGCTGGGGCGGTCTCACGGACATGGTCTTGTTCGAGAAGGTGACCATGTGGCCGTTGGTGATCTTCATGGTGTTCTTCGGCATCTATCCAACGCCTATCTTGAACCTGTTCAATGTGGCGACGACGGCGTTGCTGGGCAAACTGTAATCGGCGTGCGCCGAAGGCGCGGTGGAGGTTCGCTTTGGGCCTAGGACAAGTTCTCTTACTGCTGCTGCCGCAATTGATCCTGTTGCTTGTGGGCGTCGCCATCCTGTTGGGTGATATGGCGGGTCAGAAGGACGCCAGGCGCGCCTGGCCGCCGTATGTGGCATTGGCCGGGTTGTTGGCCGCGTTGCTGGCGACGGCGCTGCTCGGTGGGCTGACCGTGGGGTCGGGCGTGTCTATCCTGGGCAAGATGATGACCCTTGATGCATTCGGGGTGTTCTTCAGCGTCGTCGTGCTGGTGGCTACTTCACTCGTCGTGTTGGGGTCCATCAGCTACACGCGACAACGGGTAGCCTATCGCGGCGAGTTCTACGCATTATTGACCTTGGTGGCGCTGGCGATGACCCTGGCGGTGACGGCTGGCAATTTGCTCATGGTCTTCCTGGCGATGGAATTCCTGAGCATCACCTCGTACATCCTGGTGGGTTATTTGCGCCAGGACGCCAAGTCGAATGAGGCGGCGATCAAGTACTTCTTGTATGGCGCCGTCAGCAGCGCGATCATGCTCTACGGTATGTCCCTGTTGTATGGTATCAGCGGGACGATAGATTTGCGTGAGATGGCGGCCTTCTTTGCCGGCGGAGCGATGCCGGCGGGTGGGCGCTGGATCGCTTTCCCGGCGGCGATCCTGATGTTGGCTGGCTTTGGTTTCAAGATCGCGCTGGTCCCGTTCCATCAGTGGTCGCCAGATACCTATGAGGGCGCGCCCACGCCTGTGACAGCGTTCCTGTCGGCGGGACCGAAGGCGGCCGGCTTCGCCATTCTGGCGCGGGTCTTCTTGACTGCTTTGCCGGCTTTTCGACCGGATTGGGCGGCATTGCTGGCCGGTATCTCCATGGTGACTATGACTCTGGGCAATCTGATTGCGCTGAAGCAGACCAATATCAAGCGCATGCTGGCCTATTCCAGCATCGCACAGGCCGGATATATCCTGATTGGTCTGGCGGCGGTCACGCCGATGGGGGAAGGCGCGTTCAACGGGTTGAGCGGACTGTCGGTCTATCTGTTGGCATACGTGTTCACGAACCTGGGCGTGTTCATGACGGTCATCGCCATTGAGGAAGCCACCGGCTCGAATACGATCGCCGACTACGCTGGCCTGGCGAAACGAGCGCCGTGGTTGGCGGGAACGATGTTGGTGTTTCTGCTCTCCCTGGCGGGCATACCCGCGACGGCCGGGTTCGTGGGCAAGTTGTTCGTCTTCGGGGCGGCGATTCGCCAGCAGTTCTATCTCTTGGCGATTGTGGCGATTGTTAACAGCGCCGTCGCGGTGTTCTACTACTTGAACGTTGTGCGCTACATGTTCTTCACGCCGGCGGCGGAGAATGCGGCTGGCCCGGTGGCGATGCCGGCCGGCATCCGCTGGGTGCTGGCGATCAGTTTGGTGATGACGCTGCTCATCGGCCTCTATCCGCAGCCCTTCA
Source organism: uncultured bacterium (assembly GCA_903872005.1). The sequence continues at coordinate 1,766 of CAIQJD010000494.1, forward strand.
TCAACTGGGCGGCGGCATCCCATGCTCTGTTGGCGGCGCTCTGATCTTCACAGCGTCCGAATAGACTACACTCAGCAATGAGAGTGCGGCGGGTAGGATTCACCTACCCGCCGCATTTTTTGCATCTGAGAAGCCGCCGAGCTGTGCCTACAGAGAGCGGATTTCCTGGGTCATAAAGCGGATGTAGGCGGCGGCAAAACAGGCGGAGATCAGGGCCAGCAGTCCGACGGCATGCGGCCAGATGAGCTGGATGCTCTCACGCAGTTTCAGTGGGTTGAGCACCATGTCCACCGTTTGGCTCGTGAGGATCGGCCCAAGCGAGCGCACTTTCGGCATCAGCATGGCGACCGTGGCTTCCTGAAACAGTGTGTTGGGAGAGATGCGACTGACCATCAGGCGGGTGTTCTCGACGCGCACTAACTCTTCCATCACGTTCGGATTGAAGATGTCTATTCCGTTGACCAGGACGCCGGCGACGCCATCGGCGATCATGCTGACGAAGAAGGTCAGGAAGATCCAGGTCGCGATGCCGGCGAGGGCCGCGGTGGTGGTTTGGCGCAAGAGCACCGAGAAAGTCGTCCCCAGGGCGAGCCAGAAGCCCACGTAGAGCGCGCAAATTACCATGAAGACCAGCAACCGCAGCAGCTCGTCTACCGTGGGAATGACGGCGATGACCAGGATGCCCAGGGCAGATGTGATGACGATGATGCACGCGATCATCAGGGCAATGGTGGTCAGGCCGGCGAGGAACTTGCCGTTGATGACCGCGTCGCGGTAGATGGGCTGGGCCAGGAGCCGGCTCAGGGTGCCCCGATTCAGCTCACCGTTGACCGAATCGAAGGCCAGCGCCAGGCCGACCAGCGGGCCTAGGAAGCCGATGAAGGTCACGAAAGACGGCAGCGCGCCGCTGGACGACGTGAAGAGGAGCAGGAACACATTCTGGGTGTCGGCAACTTGCGTCCGGATGGACTGCGCAGCCACATAGACGGACGAGATGCCGGCGAACAGAATGAGCACGAACAAGATCAGGAAGCGGCGACTGCCGAGGTGGTCAGCCAGCTCCTTGCGATAGACGGCGAGCAATCCTTGCATGGCTCAGCCTCCCTGTCCCTTGAAGTAGCGCAAGTAGATCTCTTCGAGACCATAGTCGCGCAAACGCAGGTGGTTCAGCATCCAGCCCTTTTCGCTGATCGCCCGGATGATGGCTGGTCGAATCTCCGTGGAGCCATGGGCCTGCCAGAGGTCGCCCACCGCGTCGACGCGGGTGACGCCGGGGATGGAGCGCAGCAGATCGCCGACGGCCGGCCCGCCGGATTCTACGGCGATTTCCAGGGTCTGCACGCCGCCAGACAATTCCTGAGCCAACTGCCGGATAGGGCCACAGGCGATCATCCTGCCCTTGACGAAGATACCGACGCGGTGGCAGATGCGTTGTACTTGCTGCAACTGGTGGGATGTCAGGAGTACTGTGAGACCTTCCTCACGGGTCATCGCCACGATCAGGTCGAGCAACTGGTTGACGGCTTCAGGGTCAAGGCCCAGGGTCGGCTCATCCAGGATGA
>CAIQJD010000495.1 GCA_903872005.1 uncultured bacterium
AGGGATGGCCGCGCAGTTGGCGACGGCCGGCCATATCCTGGTGGATGAACCGCGCCGCGCCGAGCTGATCATCGTCAACACCTGCGGCTTCATCGAGCCGGCGCGCCAGGAAGCCCTGGATGTATTGCGCGGGTTAGGGCGCGCCAAGCGGCGCGGCCAATGGCTGATCGCCGCCGGCTGCCTGGCGCAGCGTTGGGGCGAGCAATTGACTCGCGCCGTGCCGAAGATTGATGGCCTGCTGGGCACGCGGCGTTGGGCCGAGATCAATGATCTGTTGCGCGATCTGGATGCCCCCGGCCGCCAGCCGGGCGCGCGTCCCATGCGCCTCGGCGATGCGCCGGGCCTTTCGGCCGAGCTGGCCGCCACGCGCGCCCCCGCCGGCCCCAGCGCCTACCTCAAAATCGCGGATGGCTGCAGCGCCCCATGCGCCTTCTGCGCCATCCCGCTCATCAAAGGGCCGGCGCACAGCCGGCCGCCGGCGCGCATCGCGCAAGAAGCCCGGCAATTGGTGGCCGCCGGCGCGCGTGAGCTGGTCTTGATTGCCCAGGATACCACCGCCTACGGCCGCGATCTGGGTCTGGAAGAGGGCCTGCCGGCGCTCATCGAGCAGATCTTGGCCGCCGCGCCCGGCCTGGATTGGCTGCGCTTGATGTATGCCTACCCCCAGCAGATCACGCCGCGCCTGATTGACGTGATGGCCGGCCACCCCCAGGTCTGTCACTATCTCGATCTCCCACTGCAACACGGCCACCCAGACGTCTTGCGCCGCATGCGCCGGCCGCACGACGTTGAGGCCGTCGTGGCGCAGATTGAGCGCCTGCGCGCGGCCATGCCCGACATCGTCCTGCGTACCTCGCTCATCGTCGGCTACCCTGGCGAGACGGAGGCCGAGTTCGACGCGCTCCTGGCCTTCGTGGAGCGCATCGCCTTCGACCGGGTCGGGGCATTTCTCTATTCGCCGGAGGCGGACACGCCGGCCGCGACGCTGCCGGATCAGGTGGACACGGAAGTCAAGGAAGAGCGTTTCGACCGCCTGATGGCGCGACAACTGCCGATTGCCCGGGCGCGCAATCTGGCGGTGGTGGGTCGGAGCCTGCCGGTGTTGGTGGAAGGGAGCGGCGAAGGGGTTGCGGTGGGGCGCACGTATCGCGACGCGCCCGAAGTGGACGGGTTCGTCATCGTGGATGAAGAGGCGGCGGTTGGGACGCTGCGGCCGGCGCGGATCACCGAGGCCAGCGATCATGACCTCTGGGCAAGCTGGGAGCCGGCGTAGCCGCTGATGGGGCGGCCCCTACGATTCCAGGCCCAGCAAGCGCGCCAGCCAGCCACGCCGGCGCGTCGGGCGCTCCTCATCGGGCGCATAGGCGGCCTCTTCCAGGCGCTCCAGCCGGCGCTCCAGCATCTCCCGCTTCGCTTCTTCGCGCCGGCGATTCTCAGAAAGCTCTTGCTCCAGGCGCATCATCTGCTCGCGCAGGCGCGTATTCTCGTCCTTCAGATTAAAATTGTCCTGGAGTACCACTTGCAGCAGATCGCGGTTGGCCTGCTGACTGTTCAAGAGCAGTTGCTGCCCACTGGCGACGTTCTGGAGGGTTTCGGAGAGAAATTGGGGCGCCGGCAGGGCCACGGCGACGCTGGCCGGCGGCCTGGCGACGACCATTTCGGCCGGCGCGATGGATGCCAGATGGGCGTCCACCTGCTCGTAGCTGCGGCCTTCGGCCAACAGATCGCGCACCATTCGCAAGACGGCCACATCGGCCGGCGTATAGCGCCGATGCCCGAAGCCGCCGCCCTCCGAAGTCAGGGCTTCGCCGGCGTGATCGCCCAGGAAGCGGGCGAAGTGAGCAGACCAGCGTCGCAAGGTCGAGGGCGATACGTCCAGTTGTTGCGCGGCTTCGCCGGGCTTCATGGATGGTGTGTTCATCATGCTGCCATTATACGGCCGGCCGGGCATTTTGACAAAGCCGCCGGCCGTCCTGGGGCGATTCGGGCCGGACGCGGAGGCGCGCCATGCTGAGCCTGAACCAGATGTTGATAGATTTCGACGTGGCGCATCTGCGGGCCATCGCCAGTTGCCTCGGCATCCCGTTGGAGAGCAACGCCCCTCGCGATATCGCCGACCAATTGACCGGCGCGCTGCTGACCCCCGATTCCCTGACCGAAATCCTCGCGCGCCTTTCGCCGGCCGAGCGAGAGGCGCTGGCCGACCTGCAACGCGCCGGCGGCCGGCTGCGCGCCCATCTCTTCCTGCATCGCTTTGGCGAGATTCGCCTCTGGGGGGCCGGCCGGTTGGAGCGCGAGCGCCCCTGGGAGCGGCCGGTGGGGCCGGCCGAGGCGCTGTGGCACAAAGGGTTGCTCGGGCGCGGCTTCGCCCAGGAGGCCGGCGAGACCATCGAATTCATCTTCATCCCGCGCGATCTGCTGCGCCATCTGCCGGCCCCGCCGGAACGCCCCAAAGCGCCCATCATTGCCCAGGCCCCATCGGCGGTCGAGCCGGCCGAGCGCCCCGACGCGCTGGAAGACCTGTTCCAACTGCTGGTCTACATACAATTGCGCCGGCCGCGCCCGTCGCCAGAGGGAGCGCTGAGCGCCGAAGATGCGGCGCGCGTGCAGGGGAACTGGAGCGGGGCCGCGGATGGGGCGGCGGATGAGCCGGCGGCGCGCTTGGTCTTCCTGCAACACGCGGCGCGCCGGCTGGGCCTCATCGAGGTTCAGGCCAACCGGCTGCGCCTGGCTGGCGAGGCCGCGCGCGGCTGGCTGGGCCAGCCGGCGGCGCTGCAAAGGCG
>CAIQJD010000496.1 GCA_903872005.1 uncultured bacterium
AAGGTGATTGCCCCGTGGCGCGAATGGGATATTCGCTCGCGGGAAGACGCGATTGCCTATGCTAAGGCGCACAACGTGCCGATCAAGCAGACGATCAAGTCCATCTACAGCCGCGACCGCAACTTGTGGCATATCAGTCACGAGGGCGGCGTATTGGAGGATCCGTGGCAAGAACCGGAAGAAGAGATGTATATGCTGACGGTGGCGCCGGCGGCCGCGCCGGACAAGCCTACCTATGTGCAGATTGACTTCGAAGCCGGCCGGCCCGTGGGTCTGGATGGCAAGCCGATGGACTCGGTAGCTCTGGTGGAAAAGTTGAACGAGATGGCCGGCGCGAACGGCGTGGGGCGCCTGGACATCGTGGAGAACCGTCTGGTGGGGATGAAGTCACGTGGCGTGTATGAGACGCCGGCCGGCGCCGTGTTGTATACCGCGCATCGCGGTCTGGAGACGCTGTGCCTGGATCGCGATACCATGCATTTCAAGGATATGCTGTCGGTGCGCTACGCGGAGTTGGTCTATTATGGGCAATGGTTCACGCCGCTGAAAGCGGCTCTGGATGCCTTCGTGAAGACGACGCAGCAGCGGGTGACCGGCACGGCGCGGGTGAAGCTTTACAAGGGCATTTGCACCATCGCCGGCGTCAAGTCGCCGTTCAGCCTGTATCGCGAGGACTTCGCCACGTTCGGCAAGGATGTGGTGTACGATCAGCGGGACGCCGAGGGTTTCATCAACCTGTTCGGGTTGCCGATCAAGGTGGAAGCCTTGCTCAAGTTGAGCGACACCGGGACGACGAAAGTCCCGCCGGCGCAGGGCGCCCCGGATCGCGACTGAGCGTTGAGGCCGTGTGGATGCGCCGCCGGTGGGGAAGATCATGCGCCGGCGGCGCATCTTTCAATGCGCCGGGAGGAGGATGGGCGGATGACGAAGTTGTGGGGCGGGCGTTTCCGCGGCGAGCTGGACCCGCTGATGGTGGAGCTGAATAATTCCATCGGGTTTGATCGCCGGCTGTGGGATGTGGACATCCGCGGTAGCCAGGCGTATGCGCGGGCGCTGGCGCGGGCTGGTGTGATTACCGCCGGCGAGGCCGAGCAGTTGGTCGCCGGATTGGAGCTTGTGTACGCCGAGTTTGCGGATGGGCGCTTCACGTTGCGGCCGGCGGATGAGGATATTCATACGGCGGTGGAGCGGCGTCTGACGGAACTGATCGGTGAGACGGGCGGCAAGCTGCATACTGGGCGTAGCCGCAATGACCAGGTCGCGACGGATATGCGCCTTTTCCTGATGCAGGAGACGCCGCGCCTGGATGCGGCGTTGCGGGCAGCGCAGCGGGCGTTGTTGGAACGGGCAGAGGCGGCCGGCGATACGATTATGCCGGGCTATACGCACGTGCAGCGCGCCCAGCCGATCCTCTTCGCGCATTGGCTCCTCTCGTATTTCTGGATGCTGCAACGCGATCATGAGCGGCTGGGTGACCTGATGCGGCGCGTGGCTGTGTCGCCGCTGGGGAGCGGCGCGCTGGCCGGCCATCCTTTCGGCCTCGACCGAGATGCGCTGGGCCGCGATCTGGGTTTTGGAGGGATTGCGCCGAACAGTCTGGATGGCGTCTCGGATCGCGATTTTGTGGCGGAGTTCCTGTTCTGGGGAACGTTGACGCAGATGCATCTGAGCCGGCTGGCCGAGGACTTGATCCTTTGGTCAACGGCGGAGTTCGGCTTCGTGCGATTGAGCGACGCGTACTCGACCGGCTCCAGCCTGATGCCGCAGAAGCGCAATCCCGATTCGTTGGAGCTGCTACGAGGCAAGGCCGGCCGCACGTTGGGCAATCTCGTCACGCTGATGACGGTGCTGAAAGGGTTGCCTTCGACGTACAACAAGGACTTGCAGGAAG
>CAIQJD010000497.1 GCA_903872005.1 uncultured bacterium
ACAAAATCCAGCGTTTGGTGGTATTCTAGTGGCATCGGCGTCCTCCGGGCTATCGGGTTGTCTTGCAACTCCCCCTTACCCGCAGGACGCCGTCTTGTCAAAAGTGGGTAGGAGCCAGCGTAGGTGACGGGTCTGGTGCATTTGACGAGAGTCGGCGTCCATGATAGGATTCGGGGCATTCGCGGAGGGAGGCAAAAGTCGGGTTGGGAAATTGCAAAGCGGTGTATGTCATCGGCGGTGGACTGGCGGGCGCGGAGGCGGCCTGGCAGATCGCGGCGCGCGGCGTGGATGTGGAAATGTACGAAATGCGTCCACACAAGAATACGCCGGCGCACAAGACGGATCAACTGGCCGAGCTGGTGTGCAGCAACTCGCTGGGATCCGATCTCGTTGACCGTGCTCCCGGTTTGTTGAAGGAGGAATTGCGCCGGCTCGGCTCGCTCATCGTTGCCTGCGCGGATGCGACGCGTGTGCCGGCTGGCGCTGCTTTGGCAGTAGGGCGCGAGGCGTTCGCGGAACTGGTTACCCGGCGCATCAGCGAACACCCGCGCATCGTCTTGCGTCGGGAAGAAGTCACAGCCTTGCCGGCCGGTATCGTCGTCATTGCTACTGGCCCTCTCACGTCCGATGCGCTTGCGAAGGAGATTGGCAAGCTGACGGGTAGCCGGTCACTCTATTTCTATGACGCCATGGCCCCGATCGTTACGCTAGAATCGGTAGATATGGCGTATGCTTTCCGGCAGTCGCGCTATGATCGGGGCGAAGCGGACTACATCAACTGTCCGCTGACCCAAGACGAGTATGATCAGTTCGTAAAGGCGCTGGTGGCAGCAGAGCAAATTCCTATGCGGACGTTCGAGCAGGAAGATCAGCGCTTCTTCGAGGGCTGTCTACCCGTAGAGGTGATGGCGCGCCGCAATCATCTCTCGCTGGCATACGGCCCGCTGAAGCCGGTCGGCCTGACGGATCCGCATGCAGATCGTCGGCCATACGCGGTGGTGCAATTGCGCCAGGACAATCTGGCCGGCACGCTCTACAACATGGTCGGCTTCCAGACGAATCTGCGCTGGGCAGAGCAGGCCCGGGTCTTCCAGATGATTCCGGCTTTGCGCCACGCCGAGTTCGTGCGCTACGGCCAGATGCATCGCAACACATTTTTGGATAGCCCGCGATTACTGGCGGCGACCATGCAATTGCTTGCAGAGCCGCGGCTATTCTTCGGGGGACAGATTACGGGCACGGAAGGGTACATTGGCTCGACGGCCAGTGGCTACATGGCTGGCCTCAACGCGAGTCGGCTGGCGCGTGGTCTTGAGCCGGCAACATTGCCGACGACCACCATGATCGGGGCGCTCCTGGCCTACGTTAGCTCGCCGGCGATAGAGGATTTCCAGCCCATGAAGCCGAACTTCGGTTTGATGCCGGCGTTGGGCGTGACGCCGCGTGGGAAACGTCAACGAGATGCCGCCTATGCCGAGCGTGCGCTCCACGATTTGCCGCCGGCATCCGTATACGCCTAGTCATTTCGTGTAGTAATACAGGCAATCGGATTGTACAGGGAGATTCAAAACTGTGAGGCAAATGAACGCTACGCGAAAGTCCGGTTTCCTACGCTCCATCGTCTGTACCGGCGTCGTTTGCCTAGCCCTATGGATGGCCGGCTGCCAGGCAACGCCGACCTTACCGGTCTTGCCTGCGACGCCAACGGCTCAGCCGCCGGCGAAGACGTTCGATGGGGGAGCGGCATATCAGCATGTGCAGGCGCAGATGGCACTGGGGCCACGTCCGGTGGGGACTGACGCGCGCAAGGCAACCGCGAACTATATTATCGCGCAGTTGGAGGCAATGGGGTGGTCGGTTGAGCGCCAGGTCTTTGAGCATCAGGGCGTTGCGCTTGAAAACGTCATCGCCAAGAGCGGAGCAGGGCAGAAGCCGATCCTGCTCGGCGCGCACTATGATACGCGTTCCAGGGCCGACAAGGATAGCGAGCATCCGAACGATCCAGTTCCTGGGGCGAATGATGGGGCCAGCGGCGTTGCGGTGTTGTTGGAATTGGCGCGCGTGGTTGATCGGAGTACGCTCAAATCGCCCGTGTGGCTGGTCTTCTTCGATGGGGAGGATCGGGGACGCATCGCCGGTTGGGAGTTCTCCGTCGGAGCACGCTACATGGCAACGCACCTGACAGTTGCGCCGCAGGCGGTAGTCGTCGCGGATATGATTGGAGATGCCGACCAACAAGTATACATGGAAATTGGCTCCGAGCCGGCTCTGAGCCAAGAACTATGGGGCGTGGCAAGGCAGTTGGGCATCGCTACGTTCTATGCGGAGACCAAGTGGTCGCTCATTGACGATCATCTCCCGTTCAAAGAACAGGGCATTCCCGCCGCGCTGCTCATTGATTTCGACTATCCCTACTGGCATACGACACAAGATACGCTCGATAAGGTCAGTCCCAGTAGCCTGGAAAACATCGGCCGAGTCCTTAAGACGTGGGTGGAGCAGCGATGAACTCGGTTCACGCCGAGACGGCCTGGCTTCGGGAGGCGCGCGAACGCATCGTCCGAGATTGGTGGGCCGCGCTCAGCCGGCGCAGCTTCCCGCCGGATCGCGCGCGTGGCTACCAGTTGTTGGATGCGCTGGTAGAACGGCTCGACGCGCCGGCGGCGCCCGGCCCCAGCTTGCCGCCGGTCCTGGAGACTATCTACAGTCTTGACGAGGCCCTGGTTAGCCTGGCTTGTCTGCGAGAAGCTACGATCGGCCAGATGGAGCGAGATGGGTTAGAGCCATCACACCCACTCCTGGGGATAATGAATGCCCAACTTGATCAGTGGATGATCGGATTGAGCCAAACGCGCCATGCGCAGATTCAAGAGGCGCTGACGGCGCTCAATCGCGACCTGGGGCAACGTCTGGCTGAGCAGTCACGCTCGGCGCGAGACACCATGTTGCGCCTGGAGAGCCTGGAACGCACAAAATCGGATTTCATCAGCATCGCAGCGCACGAATTGAAAACGCCCCTGACGCTCATTCGGGGGTATGCCTCGATCGTGGCAGAAGAGGCAAGGAAGCTGGATGTCCCGCGTGTCGGTGACTTGACCCAAGGCATCTTGCAGGGAGCAGATCGGCTGGGGAAACTGATTGACGATCTCATTGACGCGGCCACGATTGATCTCGACGCCCTGGAGTTGCATCGTGGGCCGGTCTTCTTAGGAAAACTGGTCACGATGGCGATCGCAGAGGTCTATGCAGAAGCGCCCGGCAGACACCACCGTGTCAGTACATACGGACTGAATGAGTTGCCGACCATGGAGGGCGACACGCAGCGCCTGCACCAGGCGTTCCTGCAAATGATCGGAAACGCGATGAAATTCACACCGGATGGCGGGCGAATTGACATTTCAGGGCGTCTGCTTTATGCTGGCAACGGTGTTGAGATCAGTCCCTTTGTGGAGCTGCTCATCTGTGATACAGGCATCGGGATTGCCCCACAGGATTGCCAGTTGATCTTTGAGAAGTTCTACCGCACGGGGGAGTTGTCGCTGCACAGCACCAGCAAGGCGCGTTTCAAGGGAGCCGGCCCAGGATTAGGCTTGACCATCGCGCGTGGCATCATTCGGGCGCATGGAGGCACCGTGTGGGTTGAAAGTCCGGGCTATGATGAAGCGCGTTGCCCAGGAGCATGTTTTCATGTCATTCTGCCTACGCGGGCAGGCCCCAATGCATCTCAGACTGAGGCTTTGCTGCATCAGGGGACACTGACGCCGAAGGACGCGGCCGGCGACAATTCGGAGTCGGCAAAGGAGTGATATGCGAGTTCACCAAGTGGTTCGTTGGCTGAGCGCAGGTTTGATATGGAGTATTGTCCTTGTCGCAGGTGGCTGCGCCAGCGCGCCGCGGTCGCCGGAGCCGACCATCCAGGCGACTGCGCCAACGCCGGCTCAGACACCGAGCGTCTCCACCCAGACGGCGACCGCAACGCCACAACAGCGGGTAGGTCTCGATGCCAGCCTATCTCTCTGGCGCGCCGCTGACCTGGAGCCTTTTTGCCTCCTTGCCAGCGATAGCGATGGCGACGGTGATAAGGAATGGGTAGGGCTACATCAAGGGCTGCCGGGAAACGCAGCCGGCGTGCGCGGCTTTGTCCTGGACGGGGGACGTTTCTATGCGCTTGGAGCGCAAGACGATGGGGCATCCCAACCCGGCCCGATCCTGGGCGA
>CAIQJD010000498.1 GCA_903872005.1 uncultured bacterium
CCGGTGCCCTTGCCCACGCCCTTCGTCGTGAAGAATGGCTCGAAGATATGCGCCTTGACCTCATCGGTCATGCCGCGGCCGGTATCGCTCACCGTGATACGCACATACCTCCCCGGCGTAGCATCGGGGTGCGTGCGGACATACCCCTCGTCCAACGTGACATTGTCCGTCTCAATAGTCAGCCGGCCGCCATCCGGCATCGCATCGCGCGCATTGACGACCAGGTTGACCAGCACCTGTTCAATCTGGCTCTGATCGGCCTTGACCATACCCAGGTCAGAGGCCGGCATATTCGTCAACGTGATATGTTCGCCAATCAGCCGGCGCAACATCAGCACCATGTCCTGGATCAGCGCATTCAGATCGAGCGGTTTCATTTCCAACATCTGACGCCGCGAGAACGCCAATAGCTGGCGCGTCAGATTCGCGGCTCGCCGGCTGGCTTTGAGCGCTTCTTCCAGGTCGTACCGTACCGCGTCGCCGGCCGGCACGCCCTCCATCGCAAAACTGACATTGCCGATAATCGCCGTGAGGATATTATTGAAGTCATGGGCGATGCCGCCGGCCAACCGCCCCACCGTCTCCATTTTCTGCAATTGGCGCAGTTGCTCTTCCAGCCGCTTGCGCTCCGTGACATCGCGAGCGATGTTCAGCACGGCCGGCTGTCCGGCGTAGTCCATCAGCCGGGCGCTCACTTCAACCGCCATGGTCGTGCCGTCTTTACGCAAATGTTCCGTCTCAAAGACCCAGGAGCCGCGCTGCCGCAACTCTTGCAGCGCATGCGTGAGTACGGAGCGATACTGGAGTGATGTAATGTCCGACCGGCCGAGGCGCATCAGTTCTTCATACGAATAGCCAAGCCGGGCGCAAGCAACCCGATTCACTTCCAGGAAGCGCCCGTCCAGCGTCGTGATGAGGATGGCGTCGCTGGCGTTCTCGAACAATGTGCGAAACTTCGCTTCGGATTCGCGCAGGGCCAGCTCCGCCTCGCGGCTTTCCGTGATATTGCGGACGATGCAGAGGGTGGAATCTTCCGTCATAGGCGACAGAGTCGCCAGGAACCAGCCCAGCCGCGACGCAATGGGCCGGCTGAACTCGAAGGTTGCCAGTCCGCTCGACTCCTGGCAGCGCCGCAGGTTCTCGATGAACTGCGCCTGCACCGCCTCGCCCTGAGCGGCGTCCCAGCCTTCGAGGCCCATCTGAAACTCGGCCCAGGCGCGGCCAATCCATGCCTCCGGCGATAGACTCGGCGCATCAGGCGTGGTAGGCGCAATTCGCAGACAGCGGCCGGCGCCATCAAACACCATGATGACATCGCGCATCGCCGCGAAGAGTGCGCGCAGCTCGGCCTCAGAGGCGCGCAGATCGGCCGTGCGCTCGGCCACCAGACGCTCCAGGTCCTTGGCGTGTTCGCGCAGTTGCACCTCTTTGGCATCCAACGTCTCAGCCATCGCGTCAAAGGCTGCGCCCAGCCGGCCCACCTCATCTCGACGATCCAGGCGCACGCGCCGGCTCATGTCGCCGGCCGCCAGCGCCGTCGCGGTATCCGTCACCCGGCGTAGGGGCCGCGCCACCCAGGTCGCCGTGATGACCGCGAGCGCCACGGCCAGAATGCCGGCAAATGCTGAGAAGACGATAACGCCGCGTAACTGTGCGTCCACATTGGCGACGACGGCCGCCTGGGTCTCAAACACCGCGTAGACCCAGCGCTTGCTCTGCAAGGGGACCAACACGGCCTGCATGACCATGCCGGCGTCGCGATAGACCACGTACGGATCCGCTTTCCTGTCATATCGGAGCAGACTGGCGCGCTCTGGCAAGGCCGGGACTCCCAGCGGCGCGCGCAGGTAAGCGGCCGTATTAGGCCCGTAACGCTCCTCTACCAGCAAGGGATTCAGCACATCCGGCGGCAGGGATGCCAGGGGATGAAAGCGCTGCTCTTCTTGACTGCCGTGGGTCAGGATGACGCCGCGTTCATCCCAGAGGATGCCCAGTTCGCCGTGGCCGGCGAAATTGCTATCGGCCGCAATCCAAGCATCCACTTGATTCATGCCGATGCGCGCCACCAACGTTCCGAGGATCACCTGCTCCGGCGAATAGACTGGCGCGGAGACATGCAGGAAGACGCGGCCATCTTCAGGATCATAGCGCGGCTCATCAACGCCGGTCTGGCCGGCAATGGCATTGAGAAACCAACGCGCTCCAAAGTAGCTCCGCCCTTCGAAGCGCTCGTTGGACGCCGCCAGCACCCGCCCCGTGCTATCGGTCAGATAGACGACATCGTAGAAGGCATGCGCGCCATATAGCAGGCGTAACGCTCCACGCGTGTCCGCCAGATGATCTGGATCGTCTGGCCGCAACAGAGTCTCGACAACCGTGCCGTCGCCGGCCTGCAAACTCACGTCCGTCAGAACTTCTTGCAGGTACAAATCAATGTAGCGCGCCGTGCCGCGGGCGCGCTGCAAGTTCTGCGCGCGCGCCGCAGCCTGCAGCTCATCGCGATAGCTCACCTGGCTGTACGCGGTCGCGCTGCCCAGGGGGATGATGACCAGCAACATCATCAAGACCGCGAGCCGGCTGGATAAGGGCCAGTCTCGCCAGAACTTCCGCCTCGTCATCAGCGCTCCATTCGCACCAGACTGTAGTCATTGAACGTCACCAGGCCGCGCGCCTCCGTCTGCGGCAAGCCGGTCACGCCCTTGCGAAACACCACGAATTGCGCGTATTCGGCCAGCGGCGCAATGGGCAAATCCTTGGCCAGGATTTCCTGGGCGCGGTAATAGGCTTTGGCCCGTTCCTTCGGATCGCTCTTGCGCCCTCCCTCTGCGATGGCCGCATCGAAATCGGCGCTGCTGTACCCCATGAACTGATAGCCGCCGCTGGACCCGTAACGGAAGTTGAGCGCCTCCGGATCCGGCCCCTGGCTCCCGTTGGCGAGCGCCAGATCGAAATCGTGCGCCTCGAAAACCACTTTGTTGAAATCCGCGCTGGGGACCAGATTGAGCTTGACGGCGATGCCGACGGCTGCCAGTTGAGGCGCCACGGCCTGGGCCACATCTCGGAATGGAGAGATCTCAAACGTCACCAACGTGAATGTTGCCCGAGTGCCATCGGCTTTGCGCGGCAAACCGGCCTGATCCAGGAGCGCCTCGGCGGCGGCCACGTCGTAGGCCGGCGCGACGGCCTGACTGTTGAAGGCCCAACTGACCGCCGGGGTGTAGAAACCCAGGCCCGGCGCGCCGTAGCCACCCAGGCCGGTCTCCACCAGCGCCGGCCGATCCAGGGCCATGTTGATGGCCTGACGCACGCGCAGATCGGTGAAGGGGGCGCGGCGCAAGTTGAAACCCAGATAGTAGCGCGCCGGATGCGAGAAGGTGCGTATCTGCACATCGGCAGACTGCTGCAGATCAGACATGCGCGCCTGCGGTGGTCGCGCCTGCGTCAGGTCCGCCTGATTCTTGAGCAGCATGTCCGAGATGGCGTTGGCGTCCTTCGGATAGTAGTACGTGATCTTGTCCACAAATGGGCCGGCGTAGAAGTAATCCAGGTTGGCGGCTACGGTGATGTGGTCGCCCTTGACCCACTCCGCGAACTTGAACGGGCCGGTGCCCACCGGCTGCTGATTGGCCGGGTTCTTGGTCCAATCCGTCCCCTCGTAGATATGCTTGGGCAGAATGAACGAGCCATACCAGGCGATAGTGGACAGGAACGGCGACCAGACCTCTTTCAGGCGCATGACGACCGTGTTGACGTCCGGCGTCTCAATGCTGGCGATGCGCGCCGCAACGTCCTGAATGCGCCCTTTCTGGTTGGCGATCGCCTCAAACGTCCACTTGACATCCGCCGATGTGAACGGCTGGCCGTCGTGCCAGCGGACGCCCGGCTTCAGTTTGAACGTGTAGGTCAACTCATCCGCCGAGACGCTCCATGAGGTCGCCAAGGATGGGATCACGCGATAGTCCGCGTCCAGCGTCACCAGCTTGCTGAAGATGCTCTGGGCCACGATAAACGCTGGATCATCCGACCGCACGTCGGGATTGAGGTCTTGCGGCTCGGCCGTCAGGATCACGCGGAACTCGCCGCCGCCGCCTTTGGGCTGCGGCGTGGCTGTGGGCGGGATAGCCGGCGCGCATGCGCCCAAGACCAAGAGAAGCGCCAAGCAGACTGATAGAATGGCTTTCCTTTCCATAAACATCGCTCCTCTCGTTTTATATCCCCATTGTAGCAAACCTTGCGAGCAAAGTCAATGCGATACGATCACTATTGGCCCACCAATTTGAACGATTGGCCCCAGGCGCGCAATCGCGCGTCGTAAAGGCCGTTGGCGCCCTCGGCAATTGGCCCCGGCCAAATCGTCAAGATTTCCAGATCCTCGTCGCCGTTATTCTCCAGTCCATGCGCCACGCCGGCCGGGATGAACGCCAGATGGCCTGGCCGCACCTCGTACACATCCGGCTTATCGCCCAGCTTCAGCAGCGCCCGCCCGCTCACCACATAATAGATCTCGTTGTACGGCTCTGGGTGTGCGCCCGGCCCGCTGGTCTTGCCCGGCTTGAGCGTGAAATGGTTGATCTGCACGCGATCGGAGCCGGAATTGGTTTCATCTATCAACATGCGCGATACGTACACATCGGCGGCGTCGGTGTAGCCGGCTACATCTTTGGTATGGAAAACGAGATGGCCTGTCATAGCATTTCCTCCCCCGATACAAGTGGATACCCTATCCTATCGTTCTGCCCGTCTCCTGTCAAGTGCGGGGCGCCCACGCAGAAGCCGGCCTGAGTTGACGCATCGTGAGCCGCCATTATAATCCATTACGGCAGAAATGAAAGCCAAAACAAGGAGCAGAGCATCCATGAAGAACTCGATGTTCGACTTAAGCGGGCGTGTGGCGGTCGTCTCTGGAGCCGGCAGCGGCCTCGGCCAGGCCATTGCCGTCGGGCTGGCTGAAGCCGGCGCGGATATTCTCCTGGTCGGCCGGCGTCTTTCGGCCCTGGAAGCCACGGCCGAGCGCCTCAAGGAGCTGGGCCGACGCGGCGTGCCGGTCGTCTGCGACGTGACGCAG
>CAIQJD010000499.1 GCA_903872005.1 uncultured bacterium
CCCGCGTCGGCGCGCACGTCAAGGAACGCATGCAAACGCTCTATCGGCACAGATATGTGGGCGACATACGCGGCGAGGGATTGCTCCTGGGCATCGAGTTCGTGCAAGATCAGGCGACGCGCCAGGCCTTCCCCGAAGCGGTCAACTTCGGCGGCCGGATCCAATTGGAAGCGCGCCGGCGCGGCCTGCTCCTGCGCGCCTCGCCCTGGTTCATCGGCTTCGGCCCGCCGCTCATCACGACCATGGACGAGGCCGACGCCATGTTCGACATTCTCGACGCGACCATCGTCGCGGTGAGCGCGACGCTGTGAAGAAACCTCCCGCAGGTTAGGAAACCTGCGGGAGGTTCGGCTTGCCATCCGCGCCAAGCGCGGCTACAATAGAGCCAGCTTGGGAGTAGGGGCATCAGATATGCAGTTCACCTATGACTCTCGCTACAATATCGCATATATCCAATTCGGGGACAAACGCGCCGGCGTCGAAGCCATCCGCGTCAGCGATGAACTGATCATTGACATGGCCTCGGATGGCGCGGTCTACGGCATCGAAATGCTCAATGCCAACGAGCAATTGCAGCGCAGCGAACTCGCCGGCCTGGTAGTTATCAACGAAGCCACCGGCGAGCGCGCCGAAGCGCCATTGGCACTGAGATTGCGGTTGCAGTAACGCACAAATGGGATCCAAGAGAGTCACACTTGGATTTGCTCAGAAGGCAAATCTAGCTAGAATATAGCCAGAATGCGCTACGAAATAGTTCTCTCGCCAGAAGCTATTGATGATTTGCGTCACTTGCCGGCGCATGTTCGCGCCGCAGTGAAGGATGCCATTCAGCAGCACTTACACTTTGAGCCGACGATGACCAGCAAGAGCCGCATAAAGCGGCTACGTGGCCTGTCGCGCCCGCAGTATCGTTTGCGAACGGAAGATATCAGGGTGTTTTACGACGTGAATGAAGGCACCGTAGAAGTTCTGGCCATCATTTCGAAAGACAAAGCCGAGGAATGGCTGGAACGGTGCGGGAGGAGACCATGAAACAGGTGGCGCTATCCGAAGTGAAGGATGACCTGTCTAAATACATGCGCATGGCCGAAGAAGAAGAGATCGTGATCACGCGGCACGGCAAGCCGGCCGGCATCCTTATTGGCTTCAGTTCTGAAGAGGATTGGTTCGACTACCGCCTGGAAAACGATCCGCGCTTCTTGGAGCGCATTGCTCAGGCAAGACAGAGTTTGCGACGCGGTGAGGGAGTGCGACTTGAAGAGTTGGTAGAATGATTGAGCCCCACCGTCCCGAACAGCGGGCGCCAGACACAGCCGGCACGGCAATGACCTGGACAGAGATCCGTGCAATCGCACGTGAGCGAGCGCGCGGGTTGCAGGGCGTCCCGCGCGATGAACTGGCGCGCCGCTTCACGGAAGTCAGCGAGAAGATTCGCACCCAGGCTATTGCCGCCGGCACGGCCATCGAAGGGGACTGGCAAGCTGACTGAAGAGCTACACGCTCTCGTGGGAGGGCTACATGCGAACGTATCACTGTGCCGAACTATGGGTCTATGCTTTTGAGCCGCTTCATTTCTACGCTACTGACCCAGAGTTGGTCAAATGGGCTGAGAGTGAAGTGAGGCTATTGTATCCAAAGTGCAAGACTTCAGAGGCATCTTCAGCTCATGTGCGCTTCGACAAGATCGATAACGGGGGCAAGGTGACAGTGTGGCACTTGCTGAAGCTGCTCTGTGCACGCGGCTGGGAACCAGTCGGTTGTTCTGAAGGGGACTCGAGCATACGGTACTTGCTTCGTCTTGCCATTGACGGCTGAAATAATCTGGCCCTCACAACGACTGCCTTGCAGGGATAGGAGACTCCGTTTGAATCCGAGACGCATCGCGCCTGCCTGGCCGGCGATTCTCGCCCTGGCCCTCCTGCTGCCGGCCATCTTGCTCCTCGCCTCCGCCTGCTCGCTGCGGCCGCTCCTGACCGACGTGCAGGTCGCGCCGGCGCGCATCTCGCCGGACGCCGACGGCAAGGACGACGTGACCCTCATCACCTACCGGCTGACCCGCAGCGCCAACCTCTCCATCTACTTCGAGAACGCGGCGGGCCAGCGTTTCTACTTCCGCCAGGAGCGCCGGCGCTCGCGCGGGCCGTACAACGTCTACTGGGGCGGCGTCATCGCCGGCGAGACCCTCTACCAGACCGAATTCACCAAAGAGACGGTCAAGAGCCGCGTCCTGCCCGATGGCGCGTACACCTGGTTCATCGAGGCCACCGACGATAACGGCCACACGCAGACCGCCAACGGCACCCTGGAGATCGCCGGCGCGGATACCACCATCCCCGAGCTGCAAAACTTCTCCGTCGCGCCGCAGGTCTTCACGCCCAATCAAGACGGCCTGAGCGACCGCGTCACGGTGACCTACTATCTCACCAAGCCGGCCAACGTGACCGTCTATCTCCTCCAGCCGGACGGCTCGACCTATCCCCTGGCCGAGAAAGAGCGCGAGATCAAGCCCGGCGAGGTCGGCCTGCACATCTACGACTATGATGGCGGCGTGGACAAGGGCGCCGACCCGCCGGCCGACGGCGACTACACCGTGGTCGCCGAGGCGCAGGACAAAGCCGGCAACCTGGTCATCGTGAACAGCGCCCTCACCATCCAGGAGGGCGGCGTGCCGCGCGCCGACATCATTCAGGCCGCCGTCGAGTTCAGTCCCAAGATCATCCCCCTGGGCGGGACGCTCTACTTCACCGCCACGGTAGAGAACTTCGGCAGCGTGCCGATCCGCACCACCGGCCCGACGCCGGGCACAGCCTATCGGGGCGACGAGAACTTCAACACGCTCAAATGGTACGAGGAACCCGGCGCGTGGCGCTTCGGCATTGACTTCGAGACGAACTCCACCGGCCGGCCCTATCCCTACCGCTACGCCATCGGCAGCGACAGCGCCCTGACCATCCGCACCATCAACGGCCAGCAGTACCGCTACCTGATGCCCGGCCAACGCGCCATCATCACCGGCTCCATCCAGATCGTGGACGAGCCGCCGCGCAACCCGATCTACTTCTGGGCCGGCGTGATTCACGAGTCCGTCAGCATTGACTCCTTCAACGATCACGTTGACCCGCAGCAGATTTCGATAGGGTTCTGAGGATGAGCGGACGCCGGCTCGATTTGGCCGTGGTCATCGTGAGCTGGAACGTGCGCGATCTACTGGCGAAGTGCCTGGAGGCGCTGCAAAGCGAGATCGCCGCCGCCGGCGTCTCGGCCGAAACCTGGGTCGTGGACAACGCTAGCAAAGACGACAGCGTCGAGATGCTGCGCCGGCGCTTCCCCGCCATCCAGATCATCGCCAACGCCGACAATCGCGGCTTCGCAGCCGCCAACAATCAGGCGCTGCGCGCCATCGGATTCGACGCGAATGCCGTAGGGGCGCGCCTTGTGCGCGCCCAGGCCGATACGCCGGCGTATGTCCTCCTGCTGAATCCCGACACCACATTGCAGACCGGCGCTCTGGCAACCTGGCTCCAGACCGCCCAGGCCTGGCCGGCTGCCGGCGTCATCGGGCCATCCCTGCGCTATCCCGACGGCCAGTTCCAGCATTCGGCCTTCGCCTTTCCGACCCTGTGGCAGATCTTCTTCGACTTTTACCCGCTGCACCATCGTCTGATCGGCTCGCGGCTCAATGGGCGCTATCCGCGCGCCCGCTACGCCGCCGGCCGACCTTTCGGCATCGCCCACCCCCTCGGCGCGGCCATGCTCATCCGACGCGAGGCCATCGCCGCCGCCGGCCTGCTGGACGAGGGCTTCTTCATCTACGCCGAAGAAGTGGACTGGTGCATGCGCATGCGCGCCGCTGGCTGGCCGGCCCTCTGCGCGCCGGCCGTCGTCGTCACGCACCACGAGGCCCAAAGCACGCGGCAGTTCAAAGAGGGCATGTTCGTGGCCCTGTGGAAGAGCCGGCTGCGCCTCTTCGCCAAACACTACCCGCCGGCCTTTAACTGGGCGGCGCGCCGCTTGCTGCGCCTGGGCCTGGCGCGCCTGCGCCGGCAGGCCCAGGCTGAGCGCCGCGCCGGCGCGTTGGACGAGCCGACGTTTATCCGCCGCCTGACTGCTTTCGATGATGTGGAGCGCATGAGTCGCGCGCCGGCCGCGTGACGCCACGCCGGCCAGGAGGCAACATTGCTCTTCGACGTCGTCACCATCACCACCGGCCTTGCCCTGGTCGTCCTGGCAGTCCTCTTCTTGCGCCATCGCGGCATCCTGAATGAGCAGCACAGCGTATTGGTAGAGACGCTGCTCATCCAGATCGTCTTGCCGGCCGACACTCTCTTTGACCTCAGCCAGGCAACGTTGAAGTCTACCCACGTGACGATGATCCTCACGCTGCTGACAGCCTGTTTGCTCAACCTCGGTATCGGCTATGGCCTGGGCCGGCTGTTGCGCCTGCGCCGGCCCGAAATCGGCGCGCTGATGCTCTCCCTCGGCTTTGCCGAGACGGCCCTGATCGCAGTGCCGGTGCTGAAGACCCTCTATCCGGCGCAGATCGAAATGCACGCCGACGTCATCGTTGCCAGCGAGATCGGCATGGTCCTGCCCACTCTGATCCTGGGGCCGATCATCGCCCAGCTCTTCGGCGAAGGACGCGGCTCCGCCAGGCCGGCGCGCCTGATCCTGGAAGCCGTGCGGGACTATGTCCGCTCGCCCCTCTGCATGGCCCTGCTGCTCGGCCTGTTCATCGCCGCGACGCGGCTCACCTTCGGCCCCATTCTGAGCGAAATCAGCGACCGCATGCTCGAAGCCGCCAGCAGCGGCCTGACGCTCCTGGCGCTGGTCTTCATCGGGTTGATCCTCAAGCCAGGTTCCTGGCGGCGCTATTGGCCGGCATTGCTCATCGTCATCGTGATGCAGCAGATCACGGACCCCATTTTGACCGCCGGCGTCGCCAACGTCTTCAAACTCAAGCCGATGGAGAAGGAAGTCCTGGAAATCCTCAGCCTGACGCCGGCGGCTCTCCTGGCGCCGGCCTTCGCCGCGCGCCACAAGTGCGCGCCGGAGATGTCTGCCGCCCTCACCTGCGCCAGCATGGCATCAGCGTTGGTCCTCTTCCCCGCCATCTATTTGGTCCTACATTAAGAGTCCGCGCGCATTCTGCAAACGTTTGACAGTCAACTCCTGCGATGATACAATATTAACGTTGTAGTTGACGTTCGAAAGGCCACCGTTTGCCCCTGCACGGGGTCAGCGGGGCGGCTGGACAAAAAACGCCGGATACGGTATATTCTACCGGCGCGTGAACGCCGGCTTGGGGCCGGCGCGCCGCGCGATTGGA
>CAIQJD010000500.1 GCA_903872005.1 uncultured bacterium
CGAGCGGCTCCGCGAGCACCCCCAGATGATACAGACGCTGGAGATGTGCCGCATATTCGTAATCGAAAACGGCCACCCTCTAGACGGGGGAAAGCCACTCTTACTGCCTCCGATTCAGCCTCATGAAGGCGGAGAGCAGCCCCGGATTATCGCGATTCCAGAGAAGCTCAAAGATCCCACGATGGCGCAGAAGCTATCCACGACAGCCGACGGACTTCACGCCCAAGGCACGCTAACGCTCCGAACGTCATCCACCAATATGCGACACCGCAAGAAGGGCCGCCACGTCATCGCCTATCGCGGGCCATCGGGGTACATTGGCTACGTGCCTATGACAGATCTCGAGGTGTCTTCTCCGTTCCGCGATTTCATCTACGGCGACTGCAAACTTGAGACATTGGAGTCTTTCAAACAGAACGACCGCGCACGCTTGGCAAACTCACCGCTTGTCCGCGCAGTGGAACGGTTTATCTCATACGAAGTCGAGCGTTACGCTAAGGAGTTTGAGACAAAGGCTCGCAAGCGGTACGACCAAGAGGAACGCGACGCAATCAGCCGCATGAACGAGGCGCTTGATCGGTGGAAGAACCAGTTCCTATCAGAAATGGTACGTGGGCTGTGGGGAGAAGGTCCAGATGGTCCTGGCCGTCCACCGACTCCACCATTGCCGTCAGGTAAACCAGCAAAGATTGAGGCCGCTGTTGTATTCCAGAAGGCTGGCCGGGGGATCAAGATCCGCCCCAGTGTTCGTTTCTTCGACGCTGGCGGCAACCGGATTCGTCCGGTTCCACACCGCTGGGTCAGCGATGACACAAACGTTGCAATGGCCGATGAGGACCTTGGGATCATCAGGACTTACGCATACGGCTCTACCATCCTGTATGTTGAGACGATAGATGGCAAGCTCAGCTCCAACCGTGTACCCCTCGAGGTGAGCCGCATTATAAGTGTTAACATAAGTCCCCACGAGATTGAAGTACCGATGGGTACACGGGAAAAGCTGAACGCCGTCTGCACTCTTGACACAGGAGAACAAACGGATCGAATCTATCTTGAATGGATCGAAGACGACTCTGCCATCGCCAGAGTTGGACCTTCGGGGGTAGTGTTTGCCTTTGCACCTGGCATGACTCACGTACTCGCAGGCGACACAGACTGTTCGTCTCAGGATCCTGCCGTTATCAAGGTCGTCCCTGACCAAGGACACGGTAAGGGAGATAAGCCTCGCAAGGGATTCCCACGCATCCTGGTGTCCGAAATTGACCGAGATCCTGATACCCATGACACCGTAACCTTCAAGTCTGATGAGCCTCCCGTTTGCCAACGACCCCAGGACGCTGATCGGAACATCTGGTGGCTGAATAGCGCCGCGCCATTCGCGCGGTTGTACCTAGACACACAAAGGAACTTTGGCTACAAGACACAAGCGTTCAGGATCTACATGGTTGAGCGGTATACCGAAGTGTTGGTTCAGATTGCCCTGTCCCATGGCCCGGAGGCCAAGGGCGAGCTTGACGTGAATGACCTGCTCTACAAGTGGGGAGCTAAAGCAGCTGAGGTCCAAGCATTGTTCGCCGAATCACTGGGAAGTTTTATCGAGTCTGGCGACCTCCCGGGAGAAAGCAGCGATGCGAGTTAGTCATGGCCTGAGTGTGAGCGACAAACTCCTTTTGGCGGCCCATGGTATCGGCGGTGATGTGCGCAGGACATTCACTGCGGAGGAATTGGTGGTTGCTGCTTGGCGGCGCTTCCCCGACGTTTTCGGCCTTGCAGGGCACCCTGACGAACGGGGCTTGCCACTCTACCCCGATTCGAACAGAGTGTTCGCGGAAACGATGGGATGCAAGCCGATCCGCAAGAAAGGGTATCTTGTCAAGACTGGGGCGAAGACATATAGGCTTACAGAAGCGGGATGTGCCGAAGCAGTGCGGTTGCAGGATGTTGTGCAAGGGCCTGCGACGCCGAAGCTAGGGCTGTCTCGCGACGTTCAGAAGGAACTTGAGCGCCTGCTTTCTTGCAGGGCCACGCAAAAGCTGGTGAATGGCAGAGCAGAAGATCTGTCTTTCTACGACGCGTGTGGCTTCTGGGGGATTTCGCCGCGCAGTTCGGCAATACAGGCGCGGGGACGATTTGCCAACATCGAGGGCATCGTGGCGGCTGCTCGCCAAGCACTTCAACATGGGGCTGCAA
>CAIQJD010000501.1 GCA_903872005.1 uncultured bacterium
ATCGCGCCCTGCGCGCCCTCTTCCCAGGCTGCGCCGCGATAGACCTTGCACGAGACGTAGCCGGCATAGCCGACCGCTTCCAGCGCCCGAAAGACGCCGGCGAAATCCAGATGCCCGCTGCCGAAGGGGCCGCCATTAGTCTCGCACAGGTGAACATGGCCCAGCTCCGCGCCGACCCGATAGATTGGCTCGTCCAGCGCCTTCTCTTCAATGTTGATGTGGAAGGTATCCACCATCGGGTGCAGGGCCGGCGAGCCGACCCGCCGCGTCATCTGCGCCACGTCAGCCACCGTGTGATTGAAACCCACCTGCAAATGATTCACCGGCTCCAGGACAATGCGCGCCCCGCGTCGCTCCGCCGCGCCGGCCAGTCGCGCCAACCCCTCGGCGATGCGCGCCTGGGCGACGGCAACATCCGGCTCGTCGCTCAAGAAGCCTTGCATCTGTCCGACCACCAGCGTCGCGTCGAAATGGGCAGCCACTTCCAGCCGCTCCATCAGCCGCGCCACGGCGCGCTCGCGGATCGTCGCATCTGGGGAGCAGAGGCACAGTCCCTCATTGAAGTAGGACCAGCCGGTCAGAAAGGCCGCCGGCGGCAACTGCGCCTGCCGCGTGGCCTCCTCCAGCTCCGGCAGCGAGACGCCCATCGGATAGGGCAGATTCAGCTCCACGCCTTCGAACCCAATCTCGCGCACGCGCCGCAGGGCGCGCCCAAAGCCTGCGAGAGAGCCGAAGTCGGCCGGAGCCGGCAACAGGATATAGCTCGAACGCCAACGACGCGTGGTAGACATGGGAAGCTCCTGATGTTACATATTATACCGGACGCGGCCCCTTTGACAAAAGGCGCTCGCTCTGCTATACTGGACGCGTTGTCCATGACCTGTCAATGACATAACATGGTAAAGGCTACGACTGCTTAGGAGGATGTCTACTCTCATGTCTGGCAATCACCCTGCAAGCATACCGCATGGCGGAACGCTGGTCAATCGCGAGCTGCGCGGCGCGCTGCGCGAAGCCGCCCTGGAACGCGCCGCGTCCATGCCGCGCGTGACTCTCTCGCCCCTGGCGACCTCTGACCTGGAGCTGATCGCCATTGGCGGGTTCAGCCCATTGACCGGCTTCATGGGCCGGCATGACTACGAACACGTCATCGAAAACATGCACCTTGCCAACGGTTTCGTCTGGTCGCTCCCGGTGACCCTGCCGGTAGAGCGCGCCCAGGCCGATTCCCTGAAAGAAGGCATGGAGCTGGCCCTGGAAGAGCCGGGCGGCCACATCCTGGGCGTGCTGCAACTGGAAGAGAAGTACACCTACGACAAGGAGCGCGAGGCGCTCAAGGTCTACCGCACCGCCGATTCGGCGCATCCTGGCGTGGCGCGTTTGCTGGCGCAAGGCGACGTCCTCCTGGCCGGCCCGATCTACCTGCTCAACCGGCCGGCGAACCAGACCTTCCCCGAATTCCGCTTCGACCCGGCCGAAACGCGGCGCATGTTCGCCGAACGCGGCTGGCGGCGCGTCGTCGGCTTCCAGACCCGCAACCCCATCCATCGCGCCCACGAATACATTCAGAAGACGGCCATGGAAGTCGTGGATGGCCTCTTCCTGAACCCGCTGGTCGGCGAGACCAAGTCCGACGACATCCCGGCGGATGTGCGTATGGAAAGCTATCAAGTCCTGCTACGCGACTACTATCCGGCCAACCGCGTCGTCCTGGGCGTCTTCCCGGCCGCCATGCGCTATGCCGGCCCGCGCGAAGCCATCTTCCATGCCATGTGTCGCAAGAACTATGGCTGCACGCACTTCATCGTCGGCCGCGACCACGCCGGCGTCGGGAACTATTACGGCACCTACGACGCGCAGTTGATCTTCGACGAATTCACGCCGGCCGAGTTGGGCATCACCCCGCTCTTCTTCGAACACTCCTTCTACTGCAAGAAGTGCGAGGCCATCGTCACCGCCAAGACCTGCCCGCATGACAAGAGCCAACATCTGGTGTTGAGCGGCACGCAAGTGCGCGAAAAGCTGAACAAAGGCGAAGTCCTGCCCACCGAATTCACCCGCCCCGAAGTGTCGCGCGTCTTGATCGAAGGCACACGGATCAAGCGCGAGCGAGAAGCCGCGGAGTCGCAGAAATGACCACCGCGCGCAAAGTCCTGATGATCGGCCTGGACTGCGGCGAGCCGACCCTGATCTTCGATCAGTGGAAAGCCGATTTGCCCAATCTGAGCCGGCTGATGAACGCCGGAGTCTACGGCGAGCTGCGTAGCGCGACGCCGCCCATCACCGTGCCAGCCTGGTCGTCCATGATGACCAGCAAGGACCCCGGCCAGTTGGGTTTTTACGGCTTTCGCAATCGCGCCGATTACAGTTACGACAAGCTATCCATTGCCAACTCGCATGCCGTCACCGCCGACACGGTCTGGGACATCCTCTCGCGCCAGGGCAAACAGGTCATCTTGCTGGGCGTGCCACAAACCTACCCCCCCAAACCGATTAACGGCGTCATCGTCACCGATTTCCTGACGCCCAGCATTGAGAGCCAGTACACCTACCCGGCCGAGGTCAAAGACGAGATCAAGAGCTGGGTTGGCAAATACATGCTCGACGTGCCCGATTTCCGCACGGAAGACAAAGAGCGCCTGTTGCGCGACATCTACGAGATGACCCGCCAGCGCTTCGAAGTGGCGCGCCGGCTCATGACCAGCCGGCCGTGGGACTTCTTCATGATGGTCGAGATGGGCCTGGATCGCATCCATCACGGCTTCTGGAAGTACATGGACAAGACCCACCCCAAGTACGAGCCGGGCAACCCTTACGAGAACGCCATCCACGACTACTATGTCTGGGTAGACAAGCAGATCGGCGAGCTATTGCCCCACGCCGGCAAAGACACCATCGTCCTCGTCGTCTCCGATCACGGGGCCAAAAAGATGGACGGCGGATTCTGCATCAACGAATGGCTCGTCCAGCAAGGCTACCTGGCCCTGAAAGAGTACCCGACCAAGACCACCAAGATGGAAAAACTGGCGGTGGACTGGTCCAAGACGATGGCCTGGGGCGAGGGCGGCTATTATGCGCGCCTCTTCCTGAACGTGCAGGGACGCGAGCCGCAAGGGGCCATCCCGGCGGAGCGCTATGAAGCGGTGCGCGATGAGATCATCGCCCGGCTGCAGGCAGTCACCGATCACCAGGGCAATCCGATGGGCAACGTCGTCCTCAGGCCGGAAGAAGTCTACGCCGAAGTGCGGAATGTCGCCCCCGATCTCATCATCTATTTCGGCGGCCTGAATTGGCGCTCGGTCGGCTCGGTGGGCAGCCGGCAGATCTACACCTTCGAGAACGACACCGGCCCCGACGATGCCAATCACGCTGAAGAAGGCATCTGCATCATCTACGACCCGCAGCGGCAGTTGGGCCAGCGGGTTTCCCACCAATGGCAACTGATGGACATTGCGCCGACGACGTTGAGCTTGATGGGCAGCGCCGCCCCGGCCGACATGCGCGGCAAAGTCATCGCTTTGTAAAGACCGGCAGGAAATACTGAGGGAGATCGAGGAAGACGCAATGGAACACAAAGGATTCACGCTCTGGTTCACGGGACTATCTGGCGCCGGCAAGACCACACTGGCCCACATCATTGTGAAGGAACTGCAAGCGCGCGGCATGAAAGTGGAACTGCTGGACGGCGACGTCGTCCGCACCAATCTGAGCAAGGGCCTCGGCTTCAGCAAGGAAGACCGCGACACCAACATCCGGCGCATCGGTTTCGTCTGCAACCTGCTGACCCGCAATGGCGTCGTCGCCATCGGCTCGGCCATCTCACCTTACCGCGCCATCCGCGATGAGCTGCGCCGCAGCATCGGCGCGTTCGTCGAAGTCTACGTCGAGTGCCCGCTGGACACCCTGGTCGAGCGCGACGTGAAGGGGCTGTACAAGAAGGCGCTGGCCGGCGAAATCAAAGAATTCACCGGCGTCAGCGACCCCTACGAAGCGCCGCTCAACCCCGAAGTGGTGGTGAATAGCTCCACGGAAACCATCGAAGAGAGCGCAGCCAAGATTCTGCGGAAACTCGAAGAGCTGGAATATGTCCCTCGGCCGGCCACAGAGGTCTACTCGAAAGAAGAGCAGGCCATCGTCGAAGAGCGCTTGCAGTCCCTGGGCTACATGTAGGTCAACAGATGGGTTTCCTGGATCGTCTGAAGAACAGTTCGGGTAAGAAGGCCGAGGCGCGCCGGCGCGTCGTCGTGATCGGCATTGACGGGACGCCCTATACCTTCTTGCAGCGTATGTTGGCGGAGCAGCGTATGCCGAACTTGGCGCGCCTCATCAGCGCCGGCGGCCTGGCGCGCATGAATTCCGTCTATCCCACCGTATCTTCCGTGGCCTGGTCATCTTACATGACCGGCCAGAACCCGGCCAAGCACGGCATCTTCGGCTTCGTAGACCGCGAGCCGGCGACGCTCAAGACCTACATCCCAACCTCGCGCATGATGCGGAGTCGCACGCTGTGGGAGTACCTGAGCGACGCCGGCCGGCGCGTCATCGTCATCAACGTGCCCCTCACCTACCCGCCGCGCGCCGTCAACGGCATCCTCATCGGGGACTTCCTGGCTCCCAGCGTGGAAAAGGTAGCCTACCCGGCCGACGTGAGCCAGCGCCTCAAGACCTGGGGCTACAAGATTGACACCGATCCCTGGCTGGCCCGCGAATCCAAAGACAAGCTCCTGGCCGATGTCAACGACGTCTTCCAGCGTCGTGTGGAAACAATGTTCCACCTGATGGACGAAGAGGAATGGGACTTCTTCCAGTGTCACATCATGGAAACGGACCGGCTATTCCATTTCCTCTGGGAGCAGATGGCGACGAACGATCCGGTCTACGCGCCGCCATTCCTCGCCTTCATGGAACGCATAGACGGCATGCTCGGTCAAGTGATGAGCCGGCTCGACAAAGATACGACCCTCATCGTCCTCTCCGACCATGGCTTCTGCACCCTGGACAAAGAGGTCTACGTCAACACCTGGCTGGCGCAGCAAGGCTGGCTGAGCTTCACTTCCGCCGATCCGAAATCCATCGCGGACATGAGTCCGGCCAGCGTCGCGTACAGCCTCGATCCGGGGCGCGTCTTCATCAACTTGAAGGGCCGCGAACGAGACGGGAGCGTGGAGCCAGGCGTGGAGTATGAGCGTTGGCGTACGACCATCGCCGCGGCCGCGTTGGAGTTGCGTGACCCGGACTCCGGCCGGCCCATCTTCCAAAAAGCCTTGCGCCGCGAAGAGGTCTATGCCGGCCCCCTTCTGCAGCAGGCCGCCGACTTGATCCTGGCGCCCCATGATGGCTTCGACCCGAAGGGAGCGCTGAACAAACCGATGCTCACCTTCAAAGGGCCGGCGCTGGTGGGCATGCACACCTACGATGACGCCGCGCTGGTCATCGCCGGCCGGCGCGTGTCCCGCGACGGGCTATGGGTCGGGGACATCATGCCCACGATCCTGGAACTCATGGGCGTGCTGCAGCCGGCCGACCTGGACGGGCGCTCCTTGATCGCCTGAGCCGGCGTCCGTCCAACACGAAAGCAGTAGCAAGTAAGATAAAGAAAGAGGCTCCATCTTCACGATGGAGCCTCTTCTTGTGACAACTTGTGGCGATGATGAAACTGCGATGGCAACCACGCTCAACTACACGTTCGAGACGATGTTGCTGAAGACGTTGCCGATAGCCGGGCCGAGGATCAACAGAACTGCAATGACGACGATAGCCACCAAAACAAGAATCAACGCATACTCCACGAGGCCCTGGCCTTCTTCACGCGGCAGGAACAACATTTCGCTCACCTCCCTTCGTCTTCAATTTGGAATGTGCGAGCAGTGTCATTTCTTACATCTTCACTATACACCATGCGCGCAACCGGCGCAATAGTACTCTGGTACTCATTCGTCGTTCAGGCCAGATAATCGCGCAATTTGCGACTGCGAAGCGGATGGCGCAACTTCCGTAGCGCCTTCGCCTCGATCTGCCGGATGCGCTCGCGCGTCACGCCAAACTCACTCCCTACCTCTTCCAACGTCCGGCTCTGGCCGTCTACCAATCCGAAGCGCATTTCCAGCACCCGCCGCTCGCGCTCACTGAGACCATCCAACACATCGCGCATCTGCTCATGCAGCAATTGCAGCGAAGCAGCGTCCGCCGGCTCCGGGAACGTGACATCTTCAATGAAATCGCCCAGGCAACTGTTTTCCTCGCTCCCCACCGGCATCTCCAGCGACATCGGCTCCTGGGCCACGCGGATGATGCGGCGCACTTTGGCAGTGGCCCGGCGCAGTCGCCGGCGCAGCTCCAGCGGCATCTCGCGATGATTGCCACGATACTCCTTGATCGCGACGATATCTTCTGGCGGCAACAAGTCCATTTCGAGGGCGATTTCCTCGGACGTTGGCTCGCGTCCCAGTTCCTGCGTCAGCCGGCGTTGGATGCGAATTTGCCGGTTGATGCTTTCCACCATGTGCACCGGGATGCGGATGGTGCGCGCCTGGTCGGCAATGGCGCGACTGATCGCCTGCCGAATCCACCAGGTGGCGTAGGTGCTGAACTTGTAGCCCAGGTCGGCGTCGAACTTCTCAACGGCGCGCAACAGGCCGATGTTGCCTTCCTGAATCAGATCCAGGAACGACATGCCACGCCCGACGTAGCGCTTGGCGACGCTGACCACCAGTCGCAAATTCGAAATGATGAGCCGGCGCTGCGCGATGTCCCCCTGGTTGATCATCTCCTGCAGGATCAACTTCTCCTCAGGAGTCAGCGAGCCGTTGCCCTCGCCCAACCGTTGTTCGGCCGTTTCAGCGACTTGAATGCACTTCGCCAGATGCAGCTCATCGCTCAGACAGAGCAAGGATATTTGCCCGATCTCGCGCAGATACATGCGTACCGGGTCGTCGCTGATCTCCTGGCGCACCAAATCGTGGAGATCTTCGGGCGACAACTCCTCTTTGAGGCCGGCCTCTTCATCTCCCTCAATCTCAGGCTCATCGAAGAGCGCCAACAGGCCAATCACCTCTTCGGTGCTGGCCCCCTTCTTCTTCCCACCGTGCGCCGCAGCATCGGCTGCGCCGTTGCCGCCTCCCGGCTGGCTGGCACGCGCGCCGGCCGCGGCCGGCTCAGATCGCGCGCGCCGTGGCCGATCCGACGGCGCAGATTCAGGAGCGAAGACAATGACCTCGCCCAACGCGTCTGCTTTCTCTTGCCTGGTCATGGATCCTATGTGCGCCTCACGTCGTTAGGATTTCGACTTCGGTTCGAGGCTGGCGCGCCGGCCGACCATGGAGCGCGCATGCAAACAGCGGTCAATCTGCTGCAACGCGGCCAGCGCTTCCTGTATCCGTTGGCTATACGTGCGACTATCGCTCAGTTCAGGTTCCTGCAGCAGGTAGTATAATCTATCTACGATTTGACGCAAACTGCGCCCCTTCAGGCGAAACGCGCAGCGCGTGAGATCCTCCGATTGATCTTCCTCCGGCGCCGCAGGCCCCGGCGCGCGCATCAGCCCATCCACATAGCCTGCCAGAGGTTGGCCCAGCATGGCTTGCAGCCGGCTCGCCTCGGCCAGATCGCCGGCTTCCGCATTCGCTTTGATCTGCGCGTATACGGCCCGATTCTCCGGCCGCGAGAAGTCTTCCACATCCAGGAAAGGGATGGTCGCTTCTGCAAAGGCCAGCGAGAGGGTATGAATCAATCCCGGCGTGCGCGTCAGATATTGCAGGCATTGCTCTTCGATGCCGAACTCCGTTGCCGCCGGCGGCGTCGGCGTCAAGGTATCGGCCATATCCGCGCCAGGGCGCGGCGATTTGCGCCGGCGCTGCTCGTCGCCAGCCGGTCGGCTCGGTCGGCGCGTCAATCGGTCGCCCATGATCTCTCGCTCGACGACTGCTTCGTCCAGACGCAGCCGGCGCGCCAGGCGTTGGGTATATTCCTGTCGCTCAATGGCATCAGCCAACTCTAACAGGATCGGCTTCATCGCCTGAACGGCGCGCGACTTGCTGCGTGGATCACTGAGATCAAGCCCGCGCAGCGCTTGATTCATCCAATACTCGACCAGGGGCTGCGCGCCGCGCACCAACGCCTCCCAGGCATCCAGGCCGTCTCGCAGCACTTCATCGGGGTCTTTGCCGGCCGGCAGGCTGAGGATACGCAAGTCCACCAACAGGCGCTCCTCGTGCTCCACCGTGCCGCGCGCGCTGAGCGTCGGCACCTTGCGCCGGCCAAGCGTCTGGCGCGCCAGAGCCAAACCGCGCAGGGTTGCTTGATCGCCGGCCGCGTCCGGATCCAAGGCCAGCACAATGCGCTCCGTCAGCCGGCTCAACTGATTCAGGTGCGTCTCAGTCAACGCGGTGCCCATGGAGGCGACCACGTTGTCCGCGCCGTACTGGTGCGCCGCCAATACATCCATGTAGCCTTCCACGATCACAGCCTCGCCACGCGCCCGAATGCCCCGGCTGGCTCGATCCAGCCCAAAGAGGACATCGCCCTTGTCGAACAAGAGCGTCTGCGGCGAGTTGAGATACTTAGGCAAGGAGTCGTCCAGGGCGCGCGCCCCGAAGCCGATGACCTGACCGCGCCGGTCGCGGATCGGAATCACCAGGCGGTTTCGAAAACGATCATAGCGCCCGCCATCATCGCGCTCCACCAGCAAGCCGGCTTCTGTCAGCTCGTCCACGTGGAACCCCTTGCCGGTCAAATAGCGCAGCAAGGCGTCCCATTCGTTCGGGGCGTAACCCAGCTCAAAACTGGTCACTGTCTCCTGCGTCAAGCCGCGCTGCGCCACGTATTCGCGCGCGGCCTGCGCCCGAGAAGATTGCGCCAGCAAGTAGTGGAAGTACGCGGTCGCCGCAGCCAGGCTCTCGCGCATGCGATCTATCTTCGACTGCTCTTCTGCCGGCCGAGCGTGCCGCTCCTCCAGGGTAACGCCGGCCTTGGCCGCCAACACGCGCAGCGCCTCGCCAAAATCGAGGTTCTCTTTTTTCATGATGAAGGTGAAGATGTCACCGCCGGTGCTGCACGCCCCAAAACAGTGCCAGTTGCCCGAATCAGGAAAGACTACAAAAGATGGCGTCTTCTCCGCGTGAAAGGGGCAGAGGCCCTTATAGTTGCGGCCGGCGCGCTGGAGAGGCACGTAGGCGGATATGACGTCCACGATATCCAGGCGCTCTCGGATTTCATCAACTTGGGACATACCGAACCCTCGTGGGTTTCTTCGAGCGCAATACTAGACGATAACAGGAGATTTGTCAACGCGGTGCTCGGCCTGACCCTCACGTAAAATGACAAAAAGGGCGTGGAGCCGATCTACGACTCCACGCCCTTGACAACGGCTCTTGACGTTCAGCGTTGTCCCGGCGCGCCGGCGACTTCCTTCTCCGACTCGGCGACGCCCAGCATGTCGGGCATGCGCTCTGCGCCATTCTGGCGCAGCACAAACCATTCCCAGCGCCACGGTTCGTCCAGCAACGTGACCTGCACGCGCTCCACCCCCGGCGCGCTGCGCGCACTCTTTCGCACTTGGGCCACCAGCTCGCCGGCCATCGGGCAGGTCGGTGAGGTGAAGACCATCTCGATGCGCGCATCGCCGCCGCAGACATGCACGCCCCGAATCAACCCCAGGTCCACCACATTCACGCCCACTTCAGGATCCAACACGTCCCGCAGATGGGTCAGCACCGCCTGTTCAATTTCGTCATCTGACAGGCGCGGCTGATCGAGGGCCGCCCCGTCGGCCGGCAATTGGCTGAGCTTCTGTTCCAGAGTTGCGATGCGCGCCTCCAGGACGCTCTCCCGATCGAACACTTTGCTCAGCGCGCGCACGACCGGGTCGGGCAATTCGCCATGCTCCAGGGCGCTATCGTCATTTCCGACACGCCGCGCCGCCATACGCGCCGGCACGCCGACCACGGTGGCCCCCGCCGGCACTTCCTTGACCACCACCGAGCCGGCGCCCACACGCGCCTCGCGTCCCACCAGGATTGGCCCCAGGACAATCGCGCCGGCGCCGACGACCACCCCATTCGCCAGCGTCGGGTGCCGCTTCACTTTCTCCACGCTGGTGCCGCCCAGCACCACACCCTGGTAGAGCAGCACGTCATCGCCGATCTCGGCCGTCTCGCCAATCACGATGCCCATGCCGTGATCTATGAAGACACGCCGGCCTAACGTCGCGCCGGGATGAATCTCGATGCCGGTGAAGAACCGTCCCCAATGCGAGATCCAGCGCGCCAGAAACCGCAGTCCGCGCCCCCAGAGCGCGTGGGACAGCCGGTGTAATGTCAAGGCATGAATGCCCGGATAGAACAGGAGGACTTCCAGTTTGCTCCGTGCGGCCGGGTCTCGCCGCATCGCCGTCTGCAAATCCTCGCGCAGCAGCTTGAACATAGTCGTCAAACGCTCACTTCCCGCCGGCCCAGCGCCTACGCTTCCGACCCGCAGGGCATCAACTGATCGGCCTCGCCTTGCGCCGCCACCAGGCTGCCCAATGAGACATCGTCCAGGTACTCTTCAATCACAACACCCAGACCACGGTAGAGCCGGCGCAACGTACACCGTCCCGCCCGTTTGCAATTCGTCTCCGCGACGCATTGCACCGGCACGACCGGCCCCTCCACCGCGCGGATGATCTCGCCGACGCTGATATTGCCGACGGGGCGCCCCAGGACATAGCCGCCCCCTGGCCCGCGCACGCTCTCCACCAGGCCGGACTTGGTGAGGGCCGCGAAAAGCTGCGCCAGATACGTGGCCGGCAAATCCTGGCGCGCGGCAATATCTTCACGCGTGACCGGCGAATTCGTTTGATGAATTGCCAGATCCAACATCGCGCGCAAAGCATACCGGCCTTTGGTCGTAATCCGCAACACGGCGCCTCTCCTTTTGTTGACAAGTTTACTATAGTTCATAGAGATTGTCAAGTATTCTGCTGGTCTGAGGCGCATTTCTGTGTGGGCGACGGACGACGCCAATCTCCACGGGGCGTCTCTTGGAATGTGGTGTATTATGTCAAGTTTCGTCTTGACAATCCCCACAAGATATGTTATGCTAACGCATCTTGACCCAGCGCCGCCCATTTCGCCGCCCCGAAGGCGTCAGAGGAGAAGCCGACCCGCCATGATCTGGATGAGAGAGTCCCTGGCCCTACGCCGGCCCATTGATGCTGCAATCTTCGATGTAGATGGCGTCCTCATTGATGACACCGTCTCGTACTACGCGGCGGTCAAAGCAACGGTAGCCTATGTCATGCAGCAGCACGCCCCAAAAGGGGTCCAAAGGCGGCGCCTCTGCAGCAGCAGCAGCAGCAGCGTCAGCAGCAGCAGCAGCGGCGGCGGCTCCTGCGCCTGCCGACCACCCGGGGGCTCTGCCTGTCGCTGATCATGCGGGTGC
>CAIQJD010000502.1 GCA_903872005.1 uncultured bacterium
CCTGCCAGTCCTGATATTGCCAGCCAATCCACAGGCATTGCTGCCCCAGGGTCTCGTCGCGCGCCGGCGTCGAAGGGGCCGGCGTGAAGGCGCTGTCCGCATATTCCTTGAACTTCAAGATGCCCTGATGCCAGTCGCCGGCGTGGGGATACAGCACGAACGGCGGGCTTTGCCACTCCTCGCCGGGCGCGATGAACGGATAGAAGTACCAGCCCAGATCGAGAGTGTCCTTGCCGTAGCCATCCGTCGCGACCACCATCCACTGCGGGATTGGCTCGCGCTGCCGGGCGAAGAGCGCCGCGCCGGCCGTTGCGCCGCCAAAATCCATCCACTTGATGCCGGCCTTGTACCCATCGCCGGCCAACATATCGAAGTAGGGATGCGCCTTGTGCTGCAAGAAGAGATGCTCCGGCGGGGTGCGCCACGCCTGCCAGGGCTTGAACGTGGAATGCCCGAACGTGACCTGATCGCCGTCCCCATCTAGCTTCTTGAAACCGCTGATCCAGGGGAAGAAGACCTGCGGGATCGGCGTGGTCGTATCGTTCTTGATCCGCAGCGCCATCTCGAACCCACCATCCCCGACCGCCTTGATGGTGACCTCCGCGCCCAACGCCAGCGGCCCGCGCTTGCCGGCCAGGTTCGCGTAGGTCAGGCGCAGCGCGTCCGGCGCGGCCGAGACGGCCGGCGCGGTGTGATGGCCTTCGAGCATGTGGGCCTGGAAATCGGGATAGGGGAAGTGCAGCCGGAAGGGGCCGCGCCCGCGCGCCCCGGCCAGCAGATCGCGGTCGCCGGCCGTGAGCAGAGAGATGCGGCCGGTCGCCGGCTCCACCCGCAGACGATTGCCGCCGCTGATCAATTCGATGTCCATATCGCCCCTCCTTCGCCTTTACGTGTTGGCGCGGCCCATTACCCCGCAATGGCCGCATCGGCCAAACGCTGCCACGAGAAACGCGCCGCCAGTCGGCGCGCCCCCCGGCCGCCGGCCGCCAGCGCCTTCGCCACGCCGGCGCGCCACGCCTCGGCATCGGTCGCCCCCTCCACGAAGTGGACCGGGCTATCGGCCATGCCCTCAAAGAGCGCCGGCAGCCCGCCGAAGCGCGTCGTCACGACCGGCAGGTCGCACGCCAGCGCCTCCAACACCGACAGGGGCACCTCGATGGCCGGCGTATCCTCGGCCGGCATATCCGGCCGCGCCGGAAAGAGGTACAGATCGGCCAACCGATAGAATTCCTCAATGTGCGGCAGGTACTCGGTGATGACCCGCACGCCGGCCGCCTGCAGCTCGGCCACCAGGACGCTATCCTGCGGCGTGCTGGTGCTGCCGGCCAGGATCGTCTGCACGCCGGGCAGACCTTGCAATTCGGCCAGGACGCTGACATTGCGCCGGCGGTTGATGTGGCCGGCGTGCGCCAGCACCCGCGACGCGGCGTCAATGCCATAGCGCTGCCGCAGGCGCAGCTTTTCGGCCGGCGTCGCCGGCGCGAAGCGCTCCATGTCCACGCCGGCCGAAACGAACCGCACCCGCTCGCCCAGGTAGGCCAGCAGCGCCGCGCTCTGCCGCGACTGGACGATGACGCGCGCCGGCGCGATGGCCGGCGTCAACAGGCGTTGCCAGGCGCGCTGCCGGCGCGGCTGCAGCGCGATCAGCGTGACCGGCGCGCCCCGCCCGTGCCGGCCCAGCATCCAGGCGCGCAAGAAAGCCGGCCAGGTCATGGACGCCGTCGGCAGATAGACGATGCGCTGCGGCCCAAAAGCGCGGATGGCATCGCGCAGCGCGGCGTCCGAGAGGAGCCGGTTCAGGCCGGCCAGATTCCGCACGCCGGCGTCGGGCAAATCGGCGCCTTCGGTGGTCAGCGCCAGAACCTCATGCTGCCCGCGCCATTGGCGCAACAGATTGAGCGCCAGGTTCTTGATCCCCTCGTCAAAGGGGGGCGCCAGGCGCTCGCCGAAGAAGAGGATCCTCATGCCGGCGTCGCCTCCCCGGCCGCGCCGCGCCAGCTCAGGCCCAGCCGGCCGGCGACCTCGCGATAGATGGCATAGTAGCGGTCGGCCACCACGTCGCGCCGGAAGCGCGCCCAGGCGATCTCCTTGCCGCGCCGGCCCATGCCGGCCCGCAACGCGTCGTCCTGCAGC
>CAIQJD010000503.1 GCA_903872005.1 uncultured bacterium
GAACGTGAACGACGGGATTCTGGACATCAGCTTCATGTCCGTCGCCGGCCAGCCCAAAGCCGACGCCATCTACATCCAACAGCTCTACCAGTAGCCGCCAGACCGAACATCCCGCAGGTTGCGTAACCTGCGGGATGTTGTCTTTGACAGCCCCAGAGATTCGCAATACAATGGACGTGGCCTTCGTGTACAGAGCATTAGCGCCCCGCGCGGACCACTTTTCGTAGGGAGTGAAATGCCTATGGACAGGCACCGGGTCTCCAAGCAACTGAACCCCTGGTTTCGCCTCATCCTCCTGGCGCTGCTACTGATCGCCTTGCTGCCGGCGTTGCCGGCGGCTGCCGGCGGCCCGGACTTGCCGGGCCGGCGCCCCCAGACGGACAGGCCGGCCCCCCATAGCGTCCCCGGCCCAACGGCCGGCGACATCAGCGCCAGCGCCATCTCCCTGAGCGCCAAAAAGATCTTCCCGGCCGACGGGCATAGCGGCGACTTCTTCGGCTATTCCACCGGCGTCAGCGGCGATCTGATGCTGGTCGGCGCGCCGTACACCGACGTGGATGGCCACATTGACGCCGGCAGGGCCGCCCTGTACGGGCGCAATGTGGATGGCCCGGCGGCCTGGGGCCTGATCAAGGAGCTGGTCGCCGGCGACGCTGCTGCGTACGACTCCCTCGGCGCTTCCGTGGCCATCTCCGGCGCGACAGCGGTGGCGTGCGCGTCGGGTCGCAATGATTATCAGGGCGCTTGCTACGTCTTCGAGAAGGACGCCGGCGGCCTCAACGTATGGAGCCAGGCAGCCAGGCTGACCGGCGACGACAGCCAAGCGGGAGACTACTTTGGCTACTCGGTGGCCATCTACGGCTCGACCATCGTCGTGGGCGCCGCCGGCGCCCGGATTGATGGCGAGGAAGAACAGGGCGCGGCCTATGTCTTCGGGCGCAATGTCGGCGGCGCCGGCGCCTGGAGCCAGGTCGCCAAGCTGACTGCCAGCGATGGCGACGATGGCGACTACTTCGGTATGTCAGCGGCAATCCACGGCGCGACCATCGTCGTCGGCGCGCCCTATGCCGACCTGGTTGGCCATGCGAGCGCCGGCGCGGCCTACGTCTTCGGGCGCGATGTGGGCGGAGCGGACCAATGGGGTCAGGTCAAGAAGCTGGTCGCCAGCGACCCGGGCGAATCTGCCTACTTCGGCTATGGCGTCGGCGTCAGCGGGACGACCATCGTCGTCGGCGCGCCGTGGGCCGACGTGGACGACAACGCTGACCAGGGCGCGGCCTACGTGTTCGAGCGCGACCAGGGCGGCTATGAGCGCTGGGGTCAGGCCAAGCAGCTCGTCGCCCCAGACGGCGCGGCAGGGGACGCCTTCGGCAACTCCGTTGCCATCAACGGGTCGGCCATCGTGGTCGGCGCCTGGTATGCGGACCTGACGGACGGACAAGATGACGCCGGCGCGGCGTACCTCTTCGGGCGTGACACAGCCGGCGCCAACGCCTGGGGCCTGATCACCAAGCTCGTCGCCGCAGCCGCCAGGCTCGGCGCCACCACATGGGACTTCGGAGCCTACTTCGGCGGCTCTGTCGCCCTAGACAACGTCACGGTCGTCGTCGGCGCCGACATGGCGTTCGGAGTCTCCCCCATCTTTCCCGGCGCGGCCTACGTCTTCGTGCCCTACGGGATGCGGGTGAACGTCGGCGGGCCCAAATACACCGACACGGCCGGCAACCTCTGGCTGGCCGACCGGGCCTGGCTCACCCTGGGGCCGGTCACCTGGGGCTACCTCAACGGCATCGGCCGCAGCGTCTCGACGCCCATCAACAACACC
>CAIQJD010000504.1 GCA_903872005.1 uncultured bacterium
CGGCCCTGGCGGCCACTACCTCACCGACGACAGCACCCTGCGCTGGCTCCGCACCGACGAATGGTTCTACGGCAACCTGCTGGACGCATCGGACGAACCCGGCGACGAAGGAGCCATGCTGCGCAAGGCCCACGCCCGCGTCGAGCAAATCATCGCCAACCACCAGCCGGCCGTCAAGGAAGAGATGGTCGCCGCCCTGCAAGCATTGACCCGCCGGCATCAGTAGCCATGCTCCGGCGCAGCGCGTCAGTCGGCGCGCTGCGCCAAAACTACCTCTCCATAGTCATGCAAGCAATCGGCACATTTGTGCTTACGCGCAGAACATATTATACTGTGCCCAGGATTCTCAAGGCCCGGGGTTCTCAATGAGCAGTCAGGCGACAGTGCGCGAGGCGCTCCCACAGCGATATGGCAGCCCTCAATCGGCCGAACATCCGATGCTCGATCACCTCTACACCGGCGACTGCCGCGAAGTGCTGCCGTTTTTCGCGCCTGAAAGTATAGACCTCATCGTCACATCCCCGCCATACGCCGACCAACGCAGGCACAGCTACGGCGGCATCCACCCGGACGACTACGTAGAGTGGTTTCTGCCCATTGCGGATGAGCTGCACCGTGTGCTGAAACCCGCCGGCTCGTTCGTCTTGAATATCAAGGAGCGCGCCGTCAACGGCGAGCGACACACCTACGTAATTGAACTCATCCTTGCCATGCGGAAACGCGGCTGGCTCTGGACCGAAGAGTACTGCTGGCACAAGAAGAACTGCTATCCCGGCAAGTGGCCCAACCGCTTCCGCGACGCCTGGGAGCGCTGCCTGCATTTCACCAAGCGGCGCGATTTCGCCATGTATCAGGAGGCCGTGATGGTGCCAGTCGGTGATTGGGCCGTGGAGCGGCTGCGTGCGCTGAGCGACACCGACAAGAAACGCGACGAGTCTAAAGCCAACAGCGGCTTCGGCAAGAAAGTCGCGAACTGGGTCGGTCGAGACAAAGTGTATCCGACCAATGTCCTGCACTTCGCGACGGAATGCGGCAACAAGGCGCACAGCGCGGTCTTCCCCGTCGCCCTGCCGGCCTGGTTCGTCCGGCTCTTCACGGCCGAAGGCGACGTCGTCCTCGACCCCTTCATGGGTTCCGGCACTTCGGCCGTCGCCGCGCGCAATCTGGGCCGCTACTACGTAGGTATCGAGAATCTGCCGGAATACGTGGAAATAGCCCGACAACGGCTTCTGCAGCCCGCATTGATGGAGAATGGCAATGGCAGCGCTTGATCGTCAGGCCATGTTCGATTTCGCCAATCGTGAGGTTGGCAAATTCCACGAAAGCCGGCTGGATCGCCTTCGCACATTGAGTCTGGACGAGGTATTGCGAACGAAGAATCCCTACCTTTTCAGAGCTAAGGGCATTGAAGTCCCCAGCGAGCTGATTCAGTCTATCCTAAACGCCTTTCTATCTTCATCAGAAGAGGAACTGTTCGGCAAGTTCCTGGAAGAACTGGCTATCTTCGTGTCAGAACAAACAGCCGGCGGAAGGAAATCATCTGCACAAGGTATTGACCTGGAATTTGACCGCGATAGCGTGCGCTATCTGGTCGCAGTCAAATCAGGGCCCAATTGGGGCAACAGCTCGCAATACCGTAGGCTCGAGCAAGATTTCAAGAACGCCATGGCAGTGCAAAGACAATCCCATCGGGACATTCATATTCGCGCCGTACTTGGGAGCTGCTATGGCCGATCTCCCACGAAAGACACCGGCGTCTATACGCGCATCGTCGGGCAGAACTTCTGGCATTTTCTCTCTGGCGATGAGCGTCTCTACCTCGACATCATTGAACCCATCGGACACAGGGCTAAAGATCACGACCTGGATTTCGTCACGCGCAAGGACATCATCGCCATCAACCTTGCCGGCGAGTTCGCGCAACGCTTCTGCCCGGGAGGCGGCCCCATTGATTGGGTCAAGCTGGTATCATTCAACAGCGGTAATCTACGCGTCTGAGATGCTTGGGACATGGGTTTTGACGGAAAAGGAGAGTAGCGTATGGCTGCGATAGACTCAATTACGCGCCAAAGGATCAAGGGGTGTCTCGAAAGTTTCATCTCGAGCCGTGTCAATGAATACAGGGGGCCTATACCTGCCGGCACGCGATTGCCCCAAGACTTCCTGACAAAACGTTCAGCGAACGCGCATGTGAGGCCATTCTACTCGGCCATCCTACCGCCAGAGATCCGGCGCATCGGCCGATTCAAACAGGATCTCGCCTTCGATATGGAAAGCACGTTCGCGCCGTGCGCCGCTATTCTCGCCAAAGCATACCAGGGAGAGGCGCAGTCTGACTATGACATCAAGGGC
>CAIQJD010000505.1 GCA_903872005.1 uncultured bacterium
GTCGGCGTCAGCGGGACGACCGTCGTCGTCGGGGCTTCCGGGGCCGATGCGGCCTATCTCTTCGAACAGAATGCAGGCGGCGACGGGAACTGGGGGCAATTCAAGCAACTCCTTGCCCCGGACGGCGTTGAGGGCGACAACTTCGGCGCATCCGTCGCCATCAACGGGCCGGCCATTGCAGTCGGCGCGCCCAAGGCCACGGTGGATGGCAACAGCGGAGCCGGCGGGGCGTACCTCTTCGGGCGTAATACGGGCGGCGCCAGCGCGTGGGGGCTGATCAGCAAGCTGACGGCCTACGATGGTGAAGTGGACGGAGCCTTCGGCGCGTCCGCGTGGATAGATGGCGTGACCGTCGCCGTGGGCGCCGAAGCGATTTCCCGGCCGGAGCCGCCATTCCGCACCGGCGCGGCCTATATCTTTGTGCCCTATGGCCTGCGTGTAAATAGCGGCGGCCTCAAATACATAGACACGGCCGGCAACCAATGGGCTACTGATCGCGCCTGGCTCTCCCCAGCGTCCCTCGCGGCCGGCGTTGAGCCGTGGGGCTATGTCGGCGGCGTCAGGCGCACCAGCCCCATGCCGCTCGTCGGCACCCCAAACGACACCCTCTATCAGTCCGAACGGCTCTGGACAGGCGCGGCGAGACCAGGCTACAAGTTCGTCGTGCCCGACGGCCGCTACATGCTGACCTTCAAGTATGCCGAGACCTTCTGGAGCTGGCCCGGCCATCGCAAGTTCACCGTGCTGGCCGAGGGGCAAATCTGCTTTGCCAACTATGACCCGTTCATCGCCGCCGGCGGCAAGAACGTGGCCGCGCCGGACAAGGTCTGCTACGTGGATGTCACCGATGGCGAACTGGACATTGACTTCATCTCCGTCATCGGCCAGGCCAAGGCGGACGCCATCTACATCCAGCAGATCTACAAGTAACCGTCACCTCCAATAAATCACAATGCGCCTGGTTGCTCCGTAGGGAGATGCGGCGTTTCGTGGTGACCAGTTTTTACGAGAAGAGAGGAAAGGGACTATGGGCAAGCAACCGCTGTCTGGGAGACTGAGCCTCACGTTTCGTCTCATCCTGTTGGCGATGCTGCTGATCGCCCTGCTGCCGGCCGTGCCGGCCGCCGCCGGCGGGCCCGTCGCGCGCCAGGACTGGCTGGCGCCGGCGGCCAGGCCGCCCCGCAATGGGGTCGCCGCCCCAACGGCCGGCGCGGTGACCGCCAGCGAGATCTCCTTGAGCGCCAGGAAGGTCTTCCCGGCCGGCGCTGGCAACGGCGACTACTTTGGTTACGCCATTGGCATCAGCGGGGACCTGATGGTGGTGGGTGCGCCCCGTACCAACCTGGGCGAGGGCGAAGATGTTGGCATGGCCTACCTGTACGGGCGCAATGTGGGCGGCCCGGGCCAATGGGGCCTGATCAAGGAGTTTTACGCCGAAGACGGCGATCAGGGCGACTACGTAGGCGCGTCCGTGGCGATCAACGGAGCGACGGTCGTAGTGTGTGCGATGAATCACCATGACAAACAGGGCATGTGCCAGGTCTACGAGAAGGACGCCGGCGGCCTGAACATGTGGGGCCAGGTTGCCGAGCTGACCGGCAGCCATAGCACGGATGGAGACCACTTCGGCTACTCCGTTGCCATCTACGGCTCTATCATCGTCGTGGGCGTCCCCGAGGCCTGGGTTGACGGCATGGAGAATCGGGGCGTGGCTTACCTCTTCGGGCGCAACGCCGGCGGGGCCGGCGCCTGGGGTCAGATCAAGACGCTGACCGCCGGCGACGGCCAAGAGGATGACTACTTTGGTACATCGGCGGCGATCAACGGCGCGACCATCGTCATCGGCGCCGCAGCCGCCACAGTCGGCGGCTACGGGAATGCCGGCGCGGCCTATGTCTTCGGGCGCGATACGGGCGGGGCCGGCCACTGGGGCCAGGTCAAAAAGCTGGTCGCCAGCGACCCGGGCTACGAGGCCGTCTTCGGCTGGGCCGTTGGCGTCAGTGGGACGACCATCGTCGTCGGCGCTCCTCGCGCTGACGTAGACGATAAGGCTAGGCAGGGTGCGGCCTACGTGTTTGAGCGCGACCTGGGCGGCTATGAGCAGTGGGGCCAGGTCAAGAAGTTCGTCGCCCCAGACGGCGCGGCAGAGGACTGGTTGGGCTGGGCCGTCGCCATCGGCGGGCCGGCCATCGTCGTCGGCGCGCCCTACGCGATGGTGAATGGCGAATATCAGGCCGGCGCGGCGTACCTCTTCGGGCGCAACACGACCGGGGCCAATGAGTGGGGCCTGATGACCAGGCTCGTCGCCACCGACCCGGACTACGAAGCCTTCGTCGGCGCATCGGTTGCGGTTGACAACATCACAGTCGCCGTCGGGGCCGCCGGGGCATACGGGTACACCGGAGAAGGCGACTACTACACCGGCGCGGCCTACGTCTTCGTGCCCTACGGCCTGCGCGTCAACAGCGCCGGCCCCAGGTACACGGACGTGGCCGGCAACCTCTGGGTCGCTGACCGCTCGTGGCTGCCGGGCGTGCCGATCACCCCCGGCACCACCCCGTGGGGCTATGTCGGCGGCATCGGCCGCAGCGTCACCACGCCCATCGCCGGCACAGAGGACGACAAGCTCTACCAGACCGAGCGGCTCTGGAGCGGGTCGGCGCAGCCAGGCTACCGCTTCGTCGTGCCGAACGGCCGCTACATGCTCACCTTCAAGTAC
Organism: uncultured bacterium; assembly: GCA_903872005.1. The sequence goes on from CAIQJD010000505.1 coordinate 2,720, forward strand.
GCCGAGACCTATTGGAGCGCGGCCGGCAAGCGCAAGTTCAGCATCATGTCGGAAGGCAAGATCTGCGCCGCCAACTATGACCCGTTCGTCGCGGCCGGCGGGGCGCGCTACAAGGCCGCGCCGGACCTGGTCTGCTATGTGGATGTGA
>CAIQJD010000506.1 GCA_903872005.1 uncultured bacterium
CCCAGCACCCTGGCCGTGGCGCTCACGCAGATGCCCGGTGCGGCCGCACCCACGGCCGCCAACATGCCGGTCTATGTCGCCATCGAACTGGGCAAGCGGGCCGGCTTCCTGTTTCCCTTCACCCTGCTCCTCGGTGCGTTGGTCCTCTTCAAGACGCAGACGACGATCCTGGAGATGTTGATCCGCAACACAACCGATACCGCCATCGCGATCAGCCCGCGGCTGCGGCAGTGGATCAACGGCGACCCGCGCAAGTTTTATTACTTCCTCGCCTTCGGGTTCATCGCGCTCATCGCGGTGATCATCCACCTGGCGCTGCCGACTGATCTGCTGCAGATCTCGGCCAACATGGCGAACCTGGCGTCGGTGATCTACCCCTTCGCGTTGATCTACCTGAATACCCGGTTGCCCAGGCCGGCGCGGGCGCGCTGGTGGTCCATCGCAATCCTGTTAGCGAATGTGCTCTTCTTCGGCTTCTTCTTCCTGAACTTCATGGCCCTGAAGGTCACGGGGCAGCCGCTGGTCATCTTCTAAAACTGATCGCCTGTTAACCGGTCATTTGACACGCGGCGCGCCACGCGGCCGGTGTAGACTGGTGACAAAGGCAGCGGACGACCGGCAGCAGACCGGCGCTCCCACTGCCCAAGACGATTCCCTATCGCAAGGAGTGATACCCTATGCCAGCACTACTCACCCGTATCGCTCGCCTTAGCCGGCGGGGCAAGGTCCTGCTGGGCGTCGCCAGCGCTTTTCTCGTCATCGCGATCGTCGCTGGCGGCCTGTTGGCGCTCAATCCATCGTTGGCCGCGCGGCTGGCGCGCATCCTGCCGGGCCTGACCATCAACGGCTGCACCATCCAGCCGGAAACCGTTTGCCCGGACGCCAACCTGGCCGGCGCCAACTTGGCCGGCGCCGACCTGACCAGAGCTAACCTGGCCGGAGTCAACCTGGCCAACGCCAATCTGACCGGCGCCAACTTGACCAACGCCGACCTGGTCAGCGCCAACCTGACCGGCGCCGACTTGCGCGGCGCTAACCTGACCGGCGCCGGCCTGTACCAGACCGACCTGAGCGGCGCTAACCTGACCGGCGCCACGTTGACCGGCGCCGACCTGAGCAAAGCCAACCTGGCGGGCACGAATCTCAGCAACACCACTCTGGCGGGTCTGAACATGGAATACGCCAATCTGTCTGGCGCCCTGCTGAGCAATGCCAACCTGAGCAACGCCAGGCTGTGCCGCGCGAGCCTGCAGGGCGCCGCCATGGAAGGCGCCAACATGACAGGCGCCTTGCTCTGCGAGACGGTCATGTCTGATGGCCAGCGCAAGTTCACGAACTGCGACGGCTGCCTTTCACATTGGATACAGTACGGCGGCTGGGACTATGGCGACTTTGCTAACGGCCGCGACTTCATGCAGGTGGTGCCGAAGAGTCAGGACGTGAGAGGCGCCAGGAAATGCCTGTCAGGCTCCCTCAACTACTATACGCAGCAGTGGTCGTGCAGCGATGATCGGAACGATTGGAACCAGCAGTGGAGCCTGAAGGTGGTGGGCGACTACATGCAAGCGCGCATCCGATCGTCGGGCTGGTGCCTGACCGCTGAAGGAGACCATCCGGGCGTGGGGTCGACGGTGATTGCGTTCGCGTGCAGGGCCGACAACCATGCCAATCAGTTGTGGCATGTGGCCCTGGTTGACGGCTCAGACGGATACTATCTGGTCAACAAAGCCACCAGTCTCTGTGCCGTCATCAAGGATAACAGTGCTGACAACGGCGCCCTGGCCGTACTGGACGAATGCCGGTACACCGATCCCTACGGCGTCTGGGTTGGCTACGCCGCCGACTGAGCGTCGCCTCAGGCCGGCGGCGGCCTGGTCGAGGTCGA
>CAIQJD010000507.1 GCA_903872005.1 uncultured bacterium
ATCCTGGTGACGCGTGGCGAGCGCCTGGCCGGCTTGCTCACGGCGCACTCGGTGAAGGGCGTGCCGCGCGAGCGGTGGCCGGAAGCGACCGCCGGCCAGGCGATGATCCCTCTCGATCAGGTGCGGATGGTGGACGCCGATGACACGGCCCTGGATGTGCTGCGCCTGATGGACGACAGCGACATCAACCAGGCGCCAGTCACCGAAGCCGGCCGGCTGGTCGGCATCATCAGCCGCGAGCATTTATTGCGCGTCATCCGTACGCGCGCCGAATTGGGTATGTAGCAACAGCCGCCCTCTCACCGGCCGGGAGCCTGCGGGAGGGTAAAGACGCGAGGAGGAAGACGATTGAACGTAGCAATCATTGGCGGCGGCATCACCGGCATGAGCGCCGCCCACGAACTGGCCCGCCGCGGCATCTCCTGCACCATCTTTGAGCGCGACGAGATTTTGGGGGGGTTGGCCGGCTCCTTCCAGGTGAACGGCGTCTACCTGGAGAAGCTCTATCACCATCTCTTCAACTCCGATTCGGCGATGGTGGAGATCATCAAAGAACTGGGGCTGGGCGATGCGTTCGAGTGGAACCTGACCAACACCGGCCTGTTTCACAAAGGCGACATCTTCCGGCTCGCCACGCCCATGGACGTGATGCGCTTCACCCCACTGAATCTGTTTGACCGCATCCGTCTGGGCCTGCTGGCAATTTTGCCGCGTTTCGTCCGCGATTGGCGCAAACTGGAAAGCATCACGGCCAGGGATTGGCTGATCCAGATGGGTGGACCAGGCGTCTTCGAGAAGGTCTGGGGGCCGCTGATGCGGAGCAAGTGGGGGCGTTACTACGATCAGGTCGCCGCGGTGTGGATCTGGAACAAGCTGGTGCTGCGCGCCGGCTCACGCGGCCAGGGCGGCGCCGAAGAGCTGGGCTATCAGCGCGGCGGGTTCGGCACGGTCATCTTAGCCTGGGAAGAATACTTGCGCCAGCGCGGGGTGACGCTCCGACTGAAAGCCCCGGTGGAGGAGATTCGCATTGCCGGCGGCAAGGCGACCGGCGTCGTGGTCGGCGGCCAGTTCCAGCCCTTCGACCGGGTCATCGCCACTATGGCCCCGCCGCTCTTCGCGGATATTGCGCCGGCCTTGCCGGCCGACTACCTGGAGCGCTTGCGCCGCGTCCTCTATCTCGCCAACGTCTGCCTGGTCTTGAAGCTGAACCGCTCCCTGAGCAAGACCTACTGGCTTAATGTGGCCGACACGGACTTCCCCTTCGCCGGCCTGATTGAGCACACCAATATGCAACGGCCAGAGCGTTACGGCGGGGCGCACATCGCCTACTTCTCGCGTTACACCGACCCGGACGACCCGTACTACAGCATGACCGCCGACCAGCTCTTCGCGGCCTATCTGCCGTACATCCAGAAGATCGCGCCGGCGTTCCAGCCTGATTGGGTCGAGGGGCGCTGGGCCTGGCGCGAGCGCTGGGCGCAGCCGGTCTTCGTGAAGCACTACTCGGAGATTCGGCCGGCGCTACGCACGCCGGCGGAGAACTTGTGGCTCTCGTGCATGGCGTCCATCTATCCCGAAGATCGCGGCATGAACTATGCCGTCGTCTACGGGCAAAAGGTGGTACGGGAGATGTTGGGCGAGCCGGCGGGTGCGTGATCGCGAGATTATAACAAATTCCTGAACCGCAGGTCCTTCTCCAATAGCATCCGCAGCCCGCGCTCCAGGCTCACTTTGGGCCGGAAGCCGAGTTTCTCGCGCGCCAACGTCACGTCGGCGACCAGCCGCGCCACGCCGCCCGATTCCGAGACGTTGTCAATGATGTTGGCGCGCCGGCTCGTCACCCGCTCGATCTGCCGCGTCAGATCGCGGATGCTCGTCTCGGCGCCCGACCCCACATTGATGATCTGGCGATCCACCGCCGGCGCGCGCCCAGCCGCCGCCAGCGCATCCACCGCATCATCAATGTAAAGGAAGTCGCGCGTCTGCTGCCCCTGGCCGAAGAAGACCACCGAACCGCCGGTGAGAATCTGGCGCATGAAGAGGGGGATGACCGGCGCATGCACCGCCGGCAAAGGCTGGCGCGGGCCATACGCGTTGAAGACGCGCAGGGCGACGGTCTCGATGCCGTAGAGCCGGCCCAGGGTGAAGACATAGTACTCGGCCGCGATCTTGCTCACAGCATAGGGCGTTTCGGGGTTGGGCCGGGCGGTTTCGGCCACCGGCTGCTGCGGCTGCTGACCGTACACCGCGCCGGACGAGGCCAGCACCACGCGCTTCACCCCCACATCGCGCATCGCTTCCATCAGGCTCACTGCGCCGCCTACATTCACGTCGTTGTACTCGCGCGGATAGAGCACCGATTCCGGCACGGAGACCCGCGCCGCCAGATGGTACACGCAGTCAATGTTGTGCAGGATCGTCCACAGCTTGGGGCGGTCGCGCACGTCGCCGCGGCTGAAGAGGACGTCGTCGCGCAGGCCGGCCGGGTCGCCGGCGCTCAAATCGTCCAGCACGCGCACCTGATCGCCCACCAGGGCGAGATGGTTTGCCAGGGCCGCGCCGATGAAGCCGGCCCCGCCGGTAATCAGGACTCGCACAGGCAAATCCCCTTTCTGGTTGTCCAGGCTGCTCTTGACAGGCGTCCCGGGATGGGGTACACTTTCCATACGGTCAAGGCTACCAACGGCGCGCCAATCCTGCCAGGAGAGCGCAATGCGCTTCTATTCATTCGGGACGGACTTCAAGTATACACTGGAACGCATTTCGCGACAAGAGATCCATACCGACGCGCCCGGTGGGGGCGTGGCCTTTGCCTTCACGGTCGAGGCTGCGACAGATGCCGCGCCGGCCGAAGCCTATCAACTGGACGCCGCCGGCCGGCCGGTGGTTCGCATGGCCGAGGGTTCCCTCGACTACGAAGTCGTCATCGCGGCCTGTCATATCTGGATGGCGCGCCAGGGCTTGCCCGATGAGCCGGTCTGGTTCCTGGCCTTGCCGCCGGGCAAGGCGCCCGAAGAGTTCTTGTCCATCGAGGCCGGCCATGACACGCCCTGAGACGCCTGCCGGGCAGGTATTCGAGATAGACCTGGCGCTGCTGGAATTCGCCAGTCGCTTCGGCGGCACGCCATTGAAGCGCGATCTGTTGGCCCTCTTCGGCGAAAATCCGCACCTCAATGACACGGCCGAGGCCATTGCCCGACTCCTGGCGCGCGCGCCGGCCGGCGTCGCCCGCGAACTGGAGGACCTGCGCCTCCTGGGTCTGCTGCGGCGCGTCGCCTTGCCGCGCGGCGCGGCCTATCGCCTGACGGATGATCCCGACCTGCGCGCCGGCCTGAAGCGCTTCCTTGAGAACTATCGCCGGCCGGCTCCTGCTGCTGCGCCGCAGTCGCCTCGCCGCGCGCCATAATAAGCCGCGGCGCTGCATTTTACCTCGCTACGGATTGGACGCGGACGAACGCAGACCCACGCGGATTCCTGGGCATGAGTTTGCCAGATAGACCGTTGGCAGATCCCGTCCGCGCGAGCCGGCTCCCCAAGCCACCATCCCTCGTCCGCGTGCATCCGCGCCCGTCCGCGTCCCATGTTCCGCACCGTAGGCAAAGCCCACGCCCGATTCGCCCTCAGCCGCGCGGCAGACCATACAATTCGGCCGGATTGTCATAGAACCAGCGCCGCGCCAGCCAGAGCGCATGTTCCGGCGTCAGCAGCCGGCGCGCGATGCGCCGCGCCAGCACCTCGGCTGTCACCTGGCGCGCCAGGGCCAGATGCCCGTAGACCTTCTCCACACACCAGCGCACATCCCCGCCAAAGGCGATGATCTTGTTGGCCGCCACTTGATCCAGCCATTCGTCCAGGGCGTTGGCGGCTTGCGCCGGCGCAATGGTGTGCGCCCAGCACATATTCAGCCAGACGTTGCCGAAATTGGCCCCGATGCGGCCGGCTTCGCGCGCTGCCGGCAGGCTCATGTGAAAGATGTCGAAGCGCACATCCGGGTGGCGCATGAAATAGGGGATCATCTGCGTCGCATCCAGGGTGCGGAAGTCGCCCCACACGCCGGCGTGCAGCGCCACCGGCAGCCCCAACTCGCCGGCGACATCCAACAGGCGATCCGTCAGGTAGTTGAGCAGCGGATTGGGGATGTCGGTGCGCGTCCAATGCAGGTCGCCCTGGCGCAGCCGGCCG
>CAIQJD010000508.1 GCA_903872005.1 uncultured bacterium
CCAGGCCTACTTCGCGCTCCCGTACAATCCCTATGGCCCCTCGCGCGCCGACTATACCTGGTCCTTCGCCAAGAACTACACGCCCTTCGACGAAGCCGTCCTGATCGGCGCGGAATTCTGGGACCTGATCGGCGGCCCCGGCGCATACGAAGAGCTGCTTGGCATCTACCAGCAAGTCGGCCACGACAAGAGCAAACACATCGTTGACGCCCTGGCATTCGGATTCTAATGTACCCAACTCTTCAAGCGCGACTTGACGCCATCCTCCCGACCGTCACGCGGCCGGCTCGCTACACCGCCGGCGAATTCAACGCGCGCGCCAAACCCTGGGACGCCGCCGGCATCCGCCTGGCCCTCGCCTACCCCGACATCTACGACGTCGGCATGTCCAACCTGGGTCATCACATCCTCTACGACATCGCCAACGCCGTCAGCGATGTCCTTTGCGACCGTGTCTACGCGCCCTGGCCCGACATGGAGGCCGCCATGCGCGCCGCCGGCCTGCCTCTCTTCGGCCTCGAAAGCCGCCGGCCGCTGACCGACTTCGACATCATCGGCTTCTCGCTCCCCTACGAGCTGAACCTGACCAACGTCCTCAACATGCTCGACCTGGCCGGCCTGCCCATCCGTTCACGCGACCGCGCCGCCGACCATCCACTCATCATCGCCGGCGGGACCGGCGCCTACAACCCCGAACCCCTGGCCGACTTCCTCGACCTCGTCGTCCTCGGCGACGGCGAAGAAGTCCTCGTCGAGTTGCTGGACGCGTATCGCGCCTGGCGCGACGCGGCCGGCCCGGCCGCAGCGCGTCGCGACTTCTTGCCCCACGCGGCCGGCATCCCCGGCGTCTACATCCCCGGCTTCTATGAAGCTCGCTACGATGACGCCGGCCAGTACCTCGGCCTCACGCCCACCCAGCCGGCCGCCCCGGCGCGCGTCTGCCGCCGGCTGGTCAATCCCTTGCCGCCGACGCCGGTGCGGCCCATCGTACCTTATGTCGAGACGATCCACGACCGCGCCATGATCGAAATTCAGCGCGGCTGCACCCAGGGCTGCCGCTTTTGCCAGGCCGGCGCGCTCTATCGCCCGGTGCGCGAGCGTCCGGCCGCCGAAATCGAATCCACGGCCGCCGCGCTCATCGCCAATACCGGCTACGAGGAGCTGGGCTTGCTCTCCCTGAGCAGCGCCGACCACACGCAGATCGAGGAGATCATCCGCCGGCTCAATGCCCGCTTCGCCGAAAACCCCATCTCTCTCTCCCTCCCCTCCCTGCGCGTCGACTCCTTTTCCGTCGAGCTATCCCAACTGATCCAGGAGCGCCGGCGCGCCGGCCTCACCTTCGCCCCCGAAGCCGGCAGCCAACGCCTGCGCGACGTCATCAACAAACGCGTGGACGAAGAGGACCTCATCCGCACTGCCGAAGCCGCTTTCAATGGCGGCTGGCAGCGCATCAAGCTCTACTTCATGATCGGCCTGCCCACCGAGACGCTGGACGACGTCCTCGCCATCGCCGCGCTGGTGCGCCGCGTCCTCGCCGTCGGACGCTCCGCCATCGGCCGGCGTGCCCTGGTCGCCGTCAGCATCTCCACCTTTGTGCCCAAGGCCCATACGCCCTTCCAATGGATGCCCCTCGTCGCCGCCGGCGAGCTGAATCAGCGCATCGCCGCGCTGCGCGACGCGCTGCGCGACAAGAGCATCCTGCTCAGTTGGCATGCCCCCGTGACCACCGAGCTGGAAGCGGCCATCGGGCGCGGCGACCGCCGGCTCTGCGCCGTCCTGGCCCGCGCCTGGGAGCTGGGGGCGCGCTTCGACGCCTGGAATGAACACTTCCGTCCCGCAGCCTGGGCGCAAGCCTTCGCCGAAGCCGGCCTCTCCCTGGACGACTACGCCCGCCGGCCGCGCGATTTTGGCGAAGCGCTCCCCTGGGATCATCTGGATGCCGGCGTGTCGAAAACCTTCCTGCGCGCCGAAGCCGAGCGCGCCGCAGCCGGCATGACACTCGACGACTGCCG
>CAIQJD010000509.1 GCA_903872005.1 uncultured bacterium
CCTTTACGCGCTCTCCAACGCCGGCTCGCTCCTGGCATTGATCGCCTATCCCATCCTGTTGGAACCCAATCTGAGCCTGCGTACCCAGGCTTACCTCTGGTCGGGCGCGTATGTCCTCTTCGCCGGTGTGGCGGCCTACTTGGCCCTGCGCGCGCCACGCCAGGCGCCGGCCCCAACCACGGCCGCGCGCAAGCCAGCCCCATCCACCGACGCGGAGGAGCGCCCCAGCGCCGGCCGGCTCGCCCTGTGGATCGGCCTGGCCGCCTGCGCTTCGGCCCTCCTCGTCTCCGTCACCAGCCAGATCACCCAAGAAGTGGCCGTCATCCCCTTCCTGTGGGTTCTGCCTCTGACCATCTACCTCTTGACCTTCATTCTGGCCTTCGCTGGCGGCTATGCCTACTCTCGCCGGCCCTATTTGATTGCCTTTGCCCTGCTCAGCATCTCCAGCATCTGGATGTTGGTCATCTACCCGCCGCTCAACATCGTGGCGCAGCTCATCGTTTACGCGCTGCTCCTCTTCGTCGTCTGCATGATCTGTCACAATGAGTTGTACGCCCTGCGCCCGCCCGTGCGCTTCTTGCCCACATTCTACCTGATGGTTGCCCTTGGCGGGGCCGTTGGCGGACTTTACGTCAATTTAATCGCCCCCCTGATCTTCTCCAGCGGCTTCTGGGAATTGCAGTGGAGTCTGGTTCTCACCGGCGTGCTCTGCGTCATCTTGCTGTATCAGGAAGGAGCGCCGGCTCCTGCATCGCAACATCGTAAGCCCAGGCCGGCCGAACGGGTCGCGCCGGCGCGCCGGCCGGTCACGCCGGTCGTCATCGGGGCTGCGCTTCTGGTCTTCGTCTCGAGCATCTTCATCATCCTGATTATGCGCGCCGTTTCTACGGACACGCGCCTCGCCCTGCGTAACTTCTACGGCGTGTCGCGCGTCTGGGAGATCAATACGGAAGACGCCAAACTGCGCGCCAACCAGCTCACCCACGGCCGCACTGTGCACGGCTTCCAGTTCACGGACCCGCAGTTGCGCGTCTTACCCACGACCTTCTACGCGGAGAGCAGCGGCGTCGGCGCGACCCTGCTGACGCTGCCGACGAACGGCCCCCTGCGCGTGGGGGCGCTGGGCCTGGGCGCCGGCGTCATCGCCGCCTATGGGCAGCCCGGCGATCTGTTCCGCTTCTACGAGATTGATCCCAACGTCATCAAGATCGCGCAGGGCGAGGGCGGGTACTTCTCGTTCCTGAAAGACTCTGAGGCAGAAATCCAGATCATCCCGGGGGATGCGCGCGTGTCGCTGGAACGCGAGCTGAAGACAGCCGGCCCGCAGAGCTTCGATGTGCTGGTATTGGACGCGTTCAGCGGCGACTCCATTCCCATGCACCTGCTGACCAAAGAAGCCTTCACCATCTACTTACTGCACCTCAAACCGTCTGGCGTCATCGCCATCAACATCTCCAATCGCCTCTTCAACCTCGACCGGGAGGTCTATCTCCTGGCAGACGCGTTCAAGCTGAGGGCGGCCGTGATCGAGGACGAGGGGGATGGGATTCAGAGCTATGACTCGGTCTGGATGCTGTTGAGCCGGCGGGAAGAGTTCATGTCCTCGCCGGCCATCGCCGAGCGCAAGGTCGCCCGGCCGGCCATCTCGCCGCGCCTGCGCGTCTGGACGGACGATTTCAGCAATCTGCTGCAAGTGCTGAAGTAGCCACAAGAACGTCCCGCAGATTGGGCAACCTGCGGGACGCTACTACTTGCAAGCCATAGAGGAGCGCCTTGTCCCACTGGGACAGGGCGCTCTTTGCAGTCAGCCGGCATCTTCCAACGGGATACCATGCAGCTCTGCAATCAATCGAGGCAGATCATAATGTCGCTGTCCGGCCGGAAATCTGCGCTCAAGGCTGATCCGAATACGGCCAGGCGCCGGATGTGTCGTTCGCGACAACATGTAGCCAGCTTCTCTTGATGGAGTATCGGCTGCAACATATCGCCCCCTACATGCTCATTGCCAAAGGCGATCACTCGCGCGCCAGCGGCAGGGTGAACACAAAGCGCGTCCCCTGCCCCAGCTCGCTTTCGACGCGGATGCCGCCGCCATGCGCTTCCACCAACTGCTTCACAATCGCCAGTCCCAGACCGCTGCCGTCACGCCGGCGCTGGCGATCCGCCTGATAGAAACGCTCGAAGACGAAGGGGAGGTCCTCCGGCGGAATGCCGCTCCCCGTGTCGCTCACCGTCACGACCAGCATGCGCCCATCATCGGCCGGCCGCGCCGCTACCTGCACCTTCCCGCCCGCCGGCGTATGGCGCAGCGCATTGCCCAGCAGATTGTGCAGCACCTGGGTCAGGCGTTGCCAGTCGCCGTCCACAACCGGCAGGTCGGCCGGCGCGTCAAATTCCAGCTTCACGCCGCGCTCCTGCGCCACCGGCCCCAGACTGCCGGCCATGCGCGCCGCCAGCTCGTCCAGCGCGATGGGCTGGCGATGCAGCGGCAACTGGCCGGCTTCGGCCAGCGCCAGCTCGCGCAGATCGTCGGTCAAATGCCCCAACAGCAGCACCTCGTCCAGGATCGCGGAAACATTCTCTAGCGTCATCGCATGGACGCCATCCAGGAGCGCCTCCAGGTTGCCGCGCACGACCGAGAGGGGCGTGCGAAGCTCGTGGGCCACATCGGCCACCAGCCGGCGGCGCAGCTCCTCTTGCTTCTGCAAAGACGCCGCCATCGTATTGAAATCGCGGCCCAACGCAGCGACCTCATCGCGCCCGCTCACGGGCACCCGCTGGCTCAAATCGCCGTCGGCGATGCGGCGCGCCGCCGTCGTCAGCCGGCCCAGCGGCGCCAGAATCTGCCGCGACAAGAGGAACCCGACCAGCACCGCCAACAACCCCACGCCCAGGCCGGCAACGAGCACGGAATTACCCACCGATTGACGGAACTGCTGCGCCAATTGAACATTCAACTCGGTCGCTTCCGTAATGACCAGCGCCACGCCCACACGCGCGCCGTCCGACTCAATCGCCACGCCGGCTTGCATCTCCGCGTTGCTCAGATGCCGGCCCAGTTTGGCCGCGTCGCCGCTATCCGCCACCACGACGCCAGCCGCATCGCCGACGATGACGCGGTAACCGCCGGCCACGCCACGCGCCATGCCGCCGCCCATCATCATGCGCCCGCCCGGCCGGCTCAGCGTATTGAGCAGCGCGTCCTGCGCGCCGGCCCAGCTTCCGCTGCCGCCATAGTACTCCGCCAGGATTGACGCCCATTGCTGCGCCCAACCTTGCGCGCCGCGGCTGACGTAGACGTTCAACTCGTCAGCCGCTACCCGGCCGGCCAGCAACCCCACCGCTCCGACGGCCGCCAGAGTCAGCGCCGCGAAAGCCAGCACCAACTTCCAGGTCAGACTACGCATCTTCACGCGCCTCAAAACGATACCCAACGCCATAGACCGTGTGGATGTAACGCGGCTTGCGCGAATCCGGCTCGATCTTCTGGCGCAAGTTCTTGATATGGGCGTCTATGGTACGCTCGTAGCCCTCATAAGCGTCGCCCTGAATGCGATCCAACATTTGCAGCCGGCTGAACACCCGCCCCGGATCGCGCGCCAGCAGCGCCAGCAGATCGAACTCGGTCGGCGTCAGCTCGATGGCGCGGCCGCCCACCATCACGCTGCGCCGGCTGACGTCTATGGTGACATCGCCGACGCTGATGGTCTGCTCCGACTCGCCGGTGACCCCATCGGCGCGCCGCAACACGGCGCGCACGCGCGCCACCAGCTCGCGCGGGGAAAAGGGCTTGGTAACGTAATCATCTGCGCCCAACTCCAGACCGATTAACTTATCTGTCTCATCCAGGCGCGCCGTCAGCATGATGATTGGCGTATTTGATTCGCGTCGCACGATGCGCGTCACTTCAAGACCGTCCAGTTCTGGCAGCCCCAGATCGAGAACGATCAGTGCCGGCCGTTCGGCGCGGAAGATATGCAACGCCTGTTGTCCGTTTTCTGCCAGCAAGGCCACGAAGCCGGCGCGTTCCAGATAGTCGCGCACCAGCTTCACGATATTGCGCTCGTCATCCACCACCAGAATCTTCTTCGGCATGTAGGCTTACCCCTATCGAACCTTCCTCTGCATCACAGCATACCGCGCGAAGCTCCCCTTGTCAACTTGCTGGACGATGAACCGGCGTGCGCAAACGCGCAAACCGATGTATAATAGCCGCGAACGTCCATCGCCTGACGGTCGCGCCGGCCAGGAGGTCCGTCCATGCAGCAGAACAGATCCGTCATCATCACCGCCGCTATCATCGCCTCGGTCTTCATCTTCGGCATCGGCCTGATTATTGGCGTCACGGCCAACAGCATCGCCCGGCTGCGCGCCCCGGCCGTCAAGGCGACGGCTACGCCGCTCCCGACCTCTACGCCAAGACCGACCGCCACCCCGACGCCGACGCCCATCATCCTGACTCGCGAGGCCATCATCCGCCAGGTACAGCCCCTGAGCCGGCTCGAAACAACTTCTTACGTGATAGAGCGCGTCATCGAAGCCAAGCAATCCGACTCCTTCTGGCCCGATTGGCTGCGCGGCGACCGGCTGCTCCTGGTGGCGCACGGCACGGTCATTGCCGGCGTGGACCTGAGCAAGCTACGCCCCGAAGATGTCATTGTGGACAATGAGAAGAAGACCATCCAAATCACGCTGCCGGCGCCTGAGATACTCACGTCTTCATTGAGCAACGAGCGCACGCGCGTATATGACCGCCAGCGCGGCATCATCGCCCCGACGAACAAGGATCTGGAGTCGACGGCGCGCCTGGCTGCGGAGAAGGAGATCTTGCAGGCGGCGCTGGACGATGGCATCCTGACCCGCGCCGGCGCCGACGCGCAACGCGCCATGGAGCAATTCCTGGGCAACCTGGGGTATACCGTAACGGTGAAGGTCGCGCCGGCCAAGACGATTGCCGGATAGGAGGGTATTGGATGGAACGCCCATCTGCTTCGTCATCATGCAGCAACGCGGTATCACGGATGCCCTGACGGCTGACCAGCGTTTCGAGAAACCGGCTTCGTTCGCCTGCTGAAATAGCGTCCTCAGACCGGCAATGTCAGGCTCTCCAGGTCACGCGGGTAGTAGGTGATCGCCTCGATGCCGGCCTCGGTGATGACCACCGTATCCGAATGCCGGAAGCCGCCAAGCTCCGGCGCATACAGTCCTGGCTCCACCGTCAACACCATCCCCGGCTGCAAGATCATCGGATCATGAATGTCCAGAAATGGCCCTTCATGATAGCGCAGGCCAATGCCATGGCCGGTATGGTGCCGCCAATAAGGCAGCAAATCGCGCCGGGCATAAGCGGCTCGCACCGCCCGATCCACGTCGGCGCAGGCCGCCCCCGGCCGCAGCGCCCGCAGCGCCGTCTCCTGCAACGCCAGCATCTCGTCAAACATGCGTTTCTGAGCATCGCTGGCCGGCCCCAGGATCATCGTCCGCTCCATCTCGCAATCATAGCCCCAGATCGGCGCGCGCGCCTCACTGATCAACACATCGCCGGCGCGGAAGACCACATTGTTCGCCAGCGCGCCGGGAATGGCCGCGCCGCGCCCCACCTGGCCGCGATAGGTCGCGCTGGCCCCCTCCCAGTAGGGACTCTGCCCCTGATACAGCGGGCCGATGGCGTCCAAGAGCGCCAGCGTCGCCTCGGTGCAGGCGCGCCGGCTCACTTCCGTCTCGTTGCAGCCGGCGCGCGTGTAGCGCTGCAAGAGCGCATGCGCCAGATTGCCCCACTGCGCGCTGGCGCGAATCAACGCCAATTCGGCCGGACTCTTGACCATCATCTGCCGCTCGATGAAGGCGGCGACCGGCCGCGGCCGGCTCCCCATGACGTCGCTCAACGGCGGCCCCTGATAGCCCAAAGCCCAGGCCGGCCCATCGCTGTCGGCGGCATAGGATTCGCCGAAACCCATCTGGCCGGCCAGCCGCGCCAGGGCGCGCAGCGGGTGCGGGTCGCCAGGATACTCCTCGTACGACTCGACGCGCTCAATGCGGCTCCCCGTCCGCGCATGCTCGACTTCCAGACGCGGCGTGAAGAGCGCTTCCTCGCCGGCCGCATTGAGCAGATAAGCGATAGGCCGCTCCGTGGGAATGAAGGCGAAGCCGGTATAGTACAGCAGGTACGTGCGGTCGAAAAGGATCGCGCCGTCGAGCGTCTTCTGGCGCAGATAGGCCAACAGGCGCGCGGCGCGGGCTTGAAACTCAGCCGGCGTGATATTCAATGTCTGATGCCACACGGGCGGCTCCTATTGCTCAAAGCGCAGCAGGCGCATGTCCCCGAAAGACTGCGTCTGCGTCAACCGATAGCGCGCCGACAGCCATGCGACGTGCGGATGCGCCCCGCCCATTTCATCCACTGCCTGCTGGAAGATCACCAGCCAGACCCGCGACCGGCCGGCCGTCGCCGGCTCCAGCTCCGTCGCAAAGAGGCCCAGCGCCTGCTGCGTCGGCAGCGCCAGAGTATCGGAGCCGCTGCCGGCCGGGTCACCCAGGAAGACCTGCGGCAGATCCCGATCATAAACATGGGCGGGGAAGAAGGTCAGCTTGTTGCTGTGAACGATGGCGTCCGCCGGGCCGGCCGACGCGCGCAACGCCGCATCCAGGGCCGCGTATGGCCCGCGCGGGAAACCGTCGTAGCCGTAGTAGGCGACCAGCGCGGCGATGACGATGCCGGCCAGGGGCAGGCCGAAGACCCAGCGCGCCGGCCGGGGCAGATCCGCCAGCGCCCAGCCCACCAGCGCGGCGAAAAGGAGCGCCGCCGGCAACAATCCCCGGATCACGTAGACTGGCCGCCATTGGGAGATCGCGAAGACCAGGAGAATTGGGAGGAGCGCCAACAGCCCCAGCCAGCCGGCCGCCCGGTCGCGGCTGCGGATCAGCCGCCAGACAACCAGGACCAAGGCCAGCAGCGCCCCGAAGAGCGCCGCCGGCACGAGCCAGGCCGGCATGCGCGCATTCTCAAAATCGAACCCGAAGGCCAACAATGTCTGCGCCAACGTCAGGAGGCCCGGCCGCTGCACCCAATAGGCTTGCCCGATTTTGCCGAGCTGACCGGGCACGCGCGCCAGCCACGGCGCGAAGAGGAGCGCCATGCCCAGACCGGCCAACGCGGTCTTGAGCAGCAGCCGGCCGGCTTCTCGGTCGCGCCGCAGCGCCCAGCGCGCCGCGACCCACAGCCCCAGCGCCGCGAAGAGGGCGAAGCCCAAATTGTGACTGTACAGGGTCAACGCGCCGCAGATGACAAAGGCCCCCCAGGCCGCCGGCGCATCGCTCCGCCGCGCCCGCACATACGCGGCCAACGCGGCCATACTCCAGAAGCCGAGCATGGCATACATGCGCGTTTCCTGGCTATAGGCGATCTGAAAAGGCGCGACGGCGACCACCAGGGCGGCCCAACGCGCCGGCCGAGACCCCAACAACTCGCCGGCCAACAGGTAGACCAGCGCCGTCGTCGCCACGCCATAGCAGACCGATAGCAGCCGCACTGCCGCCGGCGTCTCGCCGAACAGGGCCATCCAGGCGTGCAGGGTGAAATAGTACGCCACCGGATGCACGTCGGCGGCCACGCCGGCCACCTGGCTCAACGTCCCGCTCAGGATGGCCGCCAGGCTCTTCTCGGCGTAGAGGATGGCGAAGGCTTCGTCGTACCAGAGCGAGCGACTGCTCAGGGCAAGCAGGCGCAGCACTGTCGCCAGCGCCAGAATGCCCAGCAGCGCCCACGGGATGCGTTTCATGCCGGCGCGCCCTCTTCCAGCGCCGCGCGCCAGCCGGCCAGGATCACGGCCAGACCGACCGGAAGCGGGAGATAGACGGCCGGATGCTCGAACTTGCCGGCCACCGTGAGCAGGAAAAGCGCCCACAGGCCGACGAGCAGGACCAGCTCCGCGCCGGCGATCAGCCAGGCCCCGCGTCGCGGCCAGCGTCGCGCCAGCGTCGCCAGGATATGCACGAGCGGAATGAACAGGATGACGTAGTTGGTAGTGGCAGTACGCAGGGCGATGAGATTGGTCACCACCAGCGTGACGTCCACCGTCCAAAGAAAACTCCCCCACGCCGGCCGGCGCAG
>CAIQJD010000510.1 GCA_903872005.1 uncultured bacterium
GATTGCCAATCGGGGTGGCGACGAGATATAGTACGCCCATGTTGCCACGCTCCTGACGCCCAATGGGAAGCTGCCGGCATTATACTCCGCGTCAGGGCGATTGGGAAAACCATCCAGTAGGCCGGGGCCGGCCGGCTGCCAAGAGGATGACAGCCGGCCGGGGGCGCCCATCCGCGCGGCGCGTCTGGTTGCTCGCCAGAATGGGATCGGCGACGCGCCGGCTCCCCTAAAAGTGCGGCCTGTGTCATGAGCCAGTTGCATTTGCAGCGATGAGCCTTTGGCTCATAGACAACCCCTTTGTGGAACCTGAGTTTCATACGCCGGCCGGACTACGCTTCCGATTGACGCCACTGCCAGGCAAACCAAACGATCAGCAGCAGACAGACCACTTCGACCGTGGCGATGAAGATATAATGGGGATAGGCTACGCCGCCGGCCACAATGAACACCATCGTGATGATGCTTGTGATGACATTGGCCCAGCGATTCACCCCGTGCGGCAAGACGCGCGACAGGATGATCATGGCAATCGCAATCTCCATCATGACCGCGCCGCCCAACATCAGTTGGGGGATGCCGATTCCCGCGCCGGCCGCGGTGCGCGCCGCCTCTTCCGTCGCGCCAGGGATAAAGAGCGAAAGGATGTCCGCTTTCAGCATGTTGATCATGACGACGATCCACAGGGTAGAAAGCAGGGTTCGCGTGGCGATCTTTCTCGTAACGGTTGCGCTCGTGTTCATGTCCTCTCCTTCTTGCGGACGATCTTGCAAACGATTTGGGGAACGCTGGGGATGGGTCGCCGGCCCATGCACCCGGTTGATCGAGACCAATGGCATGCCCAGATCACGCACTCGTTTGAGCAGGCCATGCAACGCGGCCTGATCGCTCACCGGCCCCGTCAGGAGCGTGTCGCCCCCCTCTTGCGGCGCAATGATCCAACCATCGAACCAGTCCGCCCACTGTGGCGACAGGCAGCCTTCGACCCGAACTTCGTACCAGACAGGTTGTGTTGGCGTTGGTCTCATGAACGCAAGTATACCGGCCAGGCGGTATGGCCGAGTAGCAACGAAAGTATGGTTGGGAGTATTGTTTCTTGGGGGAGGTTAGAGTAAACCCAACTCGCGGGCGCGCGCGACGGCCTCGGTGCGATTCTGGACCTGCAATTTGCTGAAGATACGCAGATTGTGCCCCTTGACGGTGCTGACGGCCAAGTATAGCCGCCGGCTGATCTCCACATTGGAGTACCCTGCGGCGACGAGGCGCAAGACTTCAAGCTCGCGGTCGGTGAGCGGCTCGATGATCGCAACGTCCTGGCTCATCGGTGTGGCGCTGGCGGCAGCCCCCGGCGGCGAGAAAGCCGCCAGGATGCGGCTCACATACCCGAGCAGCGGATGGGCGGGTTGCTTCTCATGCGCGGCGCGGAAATCCAACAGCAGCAAGCGCAGCGGCTCGCCTTCATCCACGAAGGCGCGCAGGTACCCCTCTGGCTCCGCCAGCGCCAGGGCGCGTTCCAGCGCGGCGAGCGCCGGCGGCCGGCTCCCCTGCGCCTGATGGGCCAGGGCCTGAGTCAACCGTATTTCGATCATGTTGCCGGTGCGTCTTTGCGCCTCTGCCAGCGCCAACAGGCGTTCCAGCAGGGGGGTGACGCCGGCAAAAGCGCCTTCCGCCAGCCGCAGTCGCGCCAGGGTGAGGTATTCGCACTCGCCCAGGTAACTCACCGCGTCCGTTACCGACAGGCCGCGCTCGCGCGCCCAGGCCGCCGCTTGATCCGGCCGCCCTTGTTTGAGATAGAGCCGCGCCTTGAGGGCTTCGACCGGCCGGGCCAGGGGGATCGCGTTCTTGACGTAGACCCGGCTGGCTTCGTCAAGCAGGTCGAGCGCCGCATCCCACTCGCCGGCCGATTCTTTGAGCCTGGCCTGGGCCAGATTCCAGCGGTACAGCCAGTCCACCAGGGTGGTGCGTTGGCCCAGGTCGGCCGCGCTCTGCAGGCGCCGGCCGGCGGCCGCTGCATCGCCCCGTTCGTGGGCCAGCAGGGCCAGCGCCAGGTGATGATGCGCGGTGACCGCGATGGCTTCTTGCCCCTGCGCGGCGGCCTGTTGGATGGCCTGGCGGAGGCCCTTTTCGGCTTCACCCAGACGTCCCAGCACGATTAGCATGTCGGCGACGGCGAAGGCGCTGACAATCACGAAGTTCTGATTGCCCAATCGTCGCATGTCGTCCATCCAGGCGCGCGTGGCGCGCAGAGAGGCTTCCAGATTGCCGGCGGCCCAATGGGTGAATCCCAGCGTGATGGCGGCCTGGGCGCGGAGGAGTCCCTCATCATCGGGGGCGAGTTGTACGGAAAGTTCCGCGTACTTCATGGTATCGGCCAGATTGCCCTGGATCTGGGCGTTGTCGGCGCGGATTAGGGCGATGGTCGCCGGCAAGGACTTCAGCGCATCCGGGGCCGGCGCGCCGGCCAGCGCGCGCTCGGCGCCCTGCAGGTAGGCTTCGCTCGACTCCGTATCCCCGATATCCGAGAAGGCCCATCCGATCTGCACGCACAACCGGGGACGAGAGCCAATGACCGCATGCGGCAGCTTCTTCGCCCAGCCAAGCCAGGCGGCCGTCTGGAACGTGCGTTCCATGTCTTTCCAGGCCGCCTCGGCCAAGCGAGCGGCGCGCTCGAAATCGCCGGCCGCCACGGCGTGGCGCAAGGCTTCGGTCAGGTTGTCGCGGGCCTCGTACCACACGCTGGCGCGGCGGTGATCGCCGGCGAGGGTCGGGGGATGGCCGAGGCGCTGGCGCAGGAGATCGCCAAACAAGTGGTGATAGCGATACCAGCCGCGCACATTGTCGAGGGGGACGATGAACAGGTTGGCGCGTTCGAGGTACTCCAGGGTCTCCTGGCCGGCCGCAGCGGGAGTATCCAGGACGGCATCACAAAGCGCGCCGCACAGGCGGTCGAGGATGGACGTGCGTAGCAAGAAGCTCTGCACACGCTCGGGCTGCTTCTGCAAGACCTCTTCGAGCAGGTAATCGAGCACGAAGCGGTGGCTGCCGGCGAAGGCCCGGATGAAGCTGGCGGCGTCGGAGCGCCCCTGCATAGAGAGCGCGGCCAATTGCAGGCCGGCGATCCAGCCTTCGGTGCGGGCTGCCAGCGCGGCGATGTCCGCCTCTCTCAAGGCCAGCCCCATCCCCGCGTTGAGGAAATCGGCGGCTTCGGCAGAGGTGAAGCGCAAGTCATCGGCGCGCAGCTCGGTCAGGTGGCCGCGGCCGCGCAGGCGGGCCAGGGGCAGCGGCGGGTCTTCGCGGGTGGCGATCACCAGGTGCATCTGCGGCGGCTGGTGTTCGATGAGGAAATTCAGGGCCTGGTCTATCGCTTGGGAATCAAGCACATGGTAGTCGTCGAGGATGAGGACGAATGCCTTCGGGATCGTCGCGATTTCATTGAGCAGCTCGGTCAGCAGCGCTTCGGTGAGCGCTGTCGGGGACTGCGGCGCGTGGAGCATCCCCAAGAGGTCTTTGCCCACGCGCGCCTCCACGGTCTGCAACGCAGAGACGAGATACGTGAGAAAGCGGGCCGGGTCGCTATCCGCTTCGTCCAGCGAGAGCCAGGCCGCCGGCCGGGCGCAGCCGGCGACCCATGCGCTGACCAGCGTCGTCTTGCCGAAGCCGGCCGGCGCAGAGATGAGGGTCAGCTTGCGAGACAGGCCCTCGTTCAGCCGCTCGATCAGGCGCGGCCGAAGCACCCCCTGCGGACGCAGCGGGGGCACATAGAGTTTGGCGGCGAGAATCGGCGTCGGCATGGGTTCATTATAGAGCAGACACATCGAAACTGAAAAAGCGGCAGCCCTGATCCTTGCGGATGCGAGTAGATGGCGCGCCGCGGACCAAAGGCGGCATCTTCAGGTGTCGCGAGGCCAAATTCGGCGTTGCAAATCAATCAAACTGGGTGTATAATACCTCTGTCACGAAAGTTCACGCTTCAGAGTCTCAGCGCGGCGGAAAGGGGGAAAGAGGAGACAGACTGTAGGTCACAGTCATGAGACGTAACGTCCGTCAGGTACATGCGAACGGGTTCTCGAAGAAGAAGCCTCGGATCATTCTCAGGAGGGAGAAGCACATGGACCGCAAGATGTCGCGTCGTGATTTGTTCAAGTACGTGGGTGTCGGGGCGGCGGGAGCCGCATTGACCGCATGTGGGGCCAAGACCGGCGGGACGACCGGCGGCAAGAAGTACGCCGGCAAGACCATCCGCATGCTCAGTCAGGGCGGCGCCGGCTACGAGAAGGCTGTCACCCAGTATGGCAAGGAGTTTGAGGAGCAGACCGGCTGCAAGGTCGAGTTCGACTGGGCGCCCTGGGAGAACTTAATGCCGAAGCTGCAAGCCGACCTGGCTTCTGGCAGCCCCCAATTGGACTTGTTCTGCAACGACCGCGAATTCCAGTACAGCGTCTACCCCGATCTCCTGCCCCTGGATGACCTCATCAAGAAGTACAACTATGACATGAACGGCTTCCTCGCGGCGGTCACCAAATTCGGCCAGGGCATTGCCGGCCAGAAGAGCCGCTACGGCCTGCCCATCGGCCCCGGCGTGTCGGTCATTTTCTATCGCACCGACCTGATCAAAGCATTCCCCACCACCTGGAAAGACTACGAAGCCCTGTTGGTAGACCTGAAGGGCAAGACCGGCAAGGCGCCCCTCGGCTTCGCCGGCGTCGCCGCGCAGTTGGTCAAAGCCTTCTTCGCCCGCTACTGGGCACAGAAGCAGTCCACCATCAGCAAGGACTGGAAAGTGCTCATCAACAACGAAGTCGGCGTCAAGGCCGCCACGATGCTGTATGACTTCTACAAGAAGTATACGCCGCAGGGTATGCTGGCCTGGGACAACCCGGATGGCTGCAATGCCTTCAAGGCCGGCGACATCGCCGTCCTGGAAAGCTGGCCGGGCTTCTGCGTGGATGGATTTGAAGCCGCCGAATCGCCCATCAAGGGCAAGTGGTCCATGGCCCGCTATCCCGAAGGTGGGTCGGGCAACTACGTCGAGCACAACATGGTCATCCTCAAGAAGTCCAAGAACCCGGATGCCGCCTTCGAGTTCATGGCCTACTGCACCGACCTCACCCGCTCGAAGCGGTCGGCCGTCGAGTTCAAGGTGGACCCGGCGCGCACAGCCGTGTATGATGACGCCGAAGTGAAGGCCAAGTCCCCCTGGATGCCGGCGTACAAAGAGATCATGAACGCCGGGTTGGTGCCTTTCTGGGGCATTCCTTACTGGCTGGAAATGTTCATCGGACTCGCCGAAGGTCTCTCGACCATCCTGGCGGAGAAAGGCCAAATCAAGCCGACCCTGGACGATGTGGCCGCCAAGTGGGCGAAGCTGATTAAAGACAGCCCGCTGAAATTCGACTACACCGAACTGCCCGGGGCGTAGGCCCACGCGTCACGTCGCTGCCTCGGAGCGGCGACGATCAGCGACAGGCACACGGGAGATGGAAGAACGCCTGTGTCTTCCATCTCCCGTCTCCCGAACCAGAATTGTGGAGAGGAGGATCGCCTTGAGCTTTCTCAAGAGAAAACCGCAGCCGGCCGGCGGCGCCTCGGCTGTCCCGGATAGCGTAGCGGAACGCGTCAAAGGGCCGGTCATCGTCCAGCGTCACGCCAAGGAAAAGCTCGTGTCTCTGCTCTTCCTGGCGCCGGCGTTCATCTTCTTGCTTGTGACCAATATCTACCCCCTGCTTTATTCGCTGCGCCTCAGTTTCTTCAACTGGAACATGACGATTCCCCTGAGCAAACCGCGCTACGTCGGACTGGAAAACTACCTCGCCTTGCCGAGCGACCCCATTCTGATCACCAGCATCCAGCGCACGCTGGTCTTCGTCATCTCGGCCGTCGCCATCGAGTTCATCCTGGGCCTGGGCCTGGCGCTGCTGGTCACTTCCAATGTCAAAGCGATGGGCGTGATCCGCACCGGCTTCCTGGTGCCGATGATGATGACGCCGGTCGTGGCCGGCGTGTTGTGGCGCACCATCTATCATCCCCAGTATGGCGTGA
>CAIQJD010000511.1 GCA_903872005.1 uncultured bacterium
CCATTGCCGGCGTGGGCAAGATCACCATCGAGACCGACAACGCCGTTTTCGACGAGGATTATTGCGCCCGGCACGCCGGCTACGTCCCCGGCCAGTACGTACTGCTGGGCGTGAGCGACAATGGCTGTGGTATGGACGCCGAAACGCTCTCCCATCTCTTCGAGCCTTTCTTCACCACCAAGGAACTGGGCAAGGGCACCGGCCTGGGCCTGGCCACCGTGTACGGCGCGGTCAAGCAGAACAACGGCTTCATTAACGTGTACAGTGAGCCGGGCCAGGGGACGAGCTTCAGGGTATACATCCCGCGCTACGCGGCCGGGGCGATTCCGGCGATCGAAGTATCGGAGCCGCCGGCGGAAGCGCGCGGCAGCGAGACTATCCTGCTGGTTGAGGACGACCCGGTGATCCTGAAAACGACTACGACGATGCTGGAACGGCTGGGGTACCGCGTGTTGGCGGCCCGTACCCCGGGCGATGCCATCCGCCTGGCCGGGGTGCATAGTGGGCATATCAATCTGCTCATGACCGACGTGGTCATGCCGGAAATGAACGGACGGGACTTGGCCAGAACTCTCCTGCCCCGCTATCCGGGCATCCGGCGACTGTTAATGTCGGGCTACACGGCCAACGTCATCGCCCATCACGGCGTGCTCGACCCCGACGTACAATTTATCCAGAAGCCGTTCTCGATGAAAGACCTGGGGGCGAAGATCAGGGAGGCGCTGGAGAACGGATAAAATCGAAAAGGGCGTCCCGTACTACACAGTAGAGATCAGCACTGTAGAAATGGCTTCAGCGAGCGATACCGCAGAATGCTTCGGACGCGGGCCGTGGGAACACTTCGCGCTGCTCCCCTGTGGCCGCTACGTGGCGCCAACGGTAGCGTTGGAGCTTCGCCTCATCACGGAGCTTTCGCGTAACCGTCCCGACCGGTATGAACCACTCGTCCGATTCATGCAAGAGCACGGCTGCGATCTCGATTACGTCCGTCGGGGGCTTGTAGCGGCCGGACTTCCGTCCAGCATGCAGGACGGCATACTTAACAGACTCAGGGGAGCCGCATCGTGAGGCCCTGTTGGTCAAAGCGACGCGCGCGTCTGAACCTGACCGCCGGCCGGCATGCTGGGCGCGGGTTCCACACCCATCGTTTCTGCCAAAGCTGTCGCGCGAAAGTGCGGATGCTTCTTGCGGCGCTTGATTTTCACTAACGCCTGATGTATCATTACATCAGATCAAGTCGCTGCGATATGGGGGCTGAACTGTGTACACCGTTCGGGAGCTGGCCGGCGACGACTACCCGGCCTGGAACCAACTGGTGGCCGTCTCGCCACATGGGAACGTCTTCTTACGGGCAGACTGGCTGCAGATGCTCTGTGACACTGACCCCAGCCTGCGTATCCCTATCCTGGGTTGTTTTGACCACACGGATCGGCTGATGGGCGGCCAGGCCATCCCGTTTGAGACCCGCTGGGGATTGGCTCTCTCGGCCAAGTTCGAGTTCTTCTACTGTGGGCCGGTGCTGGCCCCGGCAGCCCGGGGCAACCTGGCGCGGCAAATGGCGGATTACCATCAAATCGTGTCCGCGCTGGCCCAGGCTGCCTCCGACCGCCTGGCATACGTCGAAGTGGACACGCCCCCCGCTTTCCAGGACGTCCGGCCGTTTCTGTACGCCGGCTGGCGCGTGACGCCCACTTATACCCATATTTGGCGCATGGCCCATGCGGATCGTGTCTGGCAAGACATGAACCGTGAGAAACGCCGTGAGATCCGTCGCGCCCAGGAAGCCTTCACCTTCGGTGTGGAAGAGGACGACGCGGCGCTTGACGCCTTTCTGCCGCTCTATCACGAGACCATGCTCAAGTTCGCCTGGCGGTCTTCAGTCCGATGGGAGAATGTCTTTGTCCGCCGGTTTGCCTGGATGCGTCAGCGCGATGGCTGTCGCTTGTACACCGCGCGCGATGCCGGCGGCAAGCTGGTCGCCGGCGTCGTCGCTCTGTTGAGCCGCGAGGACGTCACGGCTTATCTTTGGCGGCAGGGTTCCAGCCAGGAGTTTGTGCAAGCGGGCGGCATCCCGGCGCTCTACTGGCACGCTGCCTGTGATCTGGCCCCCGAGTTCGCGAGCATCAACTTCGGTGGATCGCCCCAGGCATCTCTGAGTCACTTCAAAGATCATTTGGGGGCCGACGCCGTACAGCACTTTGTTCTCAGCAAGCGCAATGCCCGCTCTCGCATCGCCGCCCTGGAGTACGCCCAACGGTTGAAAGACACCGTGTACAACATCGTCATGCGCGTGGCATTCACGCCCTGGCAATATCTGCGCCACGGGAAGCATCACGCATCGTGAACGATTTCCAATGGGATGGGCGACCGCCGATTCGGGCAGTCATCGGGGCGCGTCGCGACGCCGAAAGCCAGCCGTCTGACAGGAGTTTGCGCGAATGAATGACATCCAAAAGATCGTGCCATCGCTCTGGTTCGACAAGGATACCGAGGAAGCGATCAATCTCTACATTTCCATCTTCAACACCTCGCCGCATAAGGGGCGTGATTCCAGGATTATCAGCATCACGCGCTACGAGCAGGGCATGGAAGTGCCGGGGGCGGATGAGATGGAAGGCAAGGTACTCACCGCCATCTTCGAGCTTGCCGGCCAGCGATTCATGGCTCTGGATGGCGGGCCGATCTTCAAGTTCACTGAAGCTGTGTCGTTCTATGTGGAATGCGAAGACCAGGCTGAGGTTGACCACTTCTGGGAGAGGCTCTCGGCGGTTCCAGAGGCCGAGCAATGCGGTTGGCTGAAGGACAGATTCGGTCTCTCCTGGCAGATCGTTCCGAAGCAATTGGGCGTCCTCCTGGGCAGCCCCAATCGAAACAAGGCCCTGGCCGCTACCAATGCCATGCTGAAAATGAAGAAGATCGTGATCGCGGATCTACAGAGCGCGTTCGATCAGGCGTGACGGGCTGAACTCGCTTCGCCGGCGCAATTGTCCTGGCCGGCGAAGCGGGCAAGGTTCCTGGCGAGATGGATGCGCGTTACGCGCAGGGAGCAACGTATGGATAGCACGAACCCAAAGGTTGATGAATTCTTGCATAAGGCCAAGCAGTGGCAACGGGAGTTCGAGAAGTTACGCATGATCGTCCTCGATTGCCAGTTGACCGAGGAATTGAAGTGGGGCGTCCCGTGCTACACCTTTGAGGGGAACAATATCGTTCTGATTCATGGGTTCAAAGAATACTGCGCGCTGCTCTTTGTGAAAGGCGCCTTGCTGCATGATCCGAAGGGCATTCTCATCTCACAGACCGAGAACACGCAGGCGGCGCGCCAGATTCGATTCACCAGTGTCCGCGAGGTAGCGGAACTGGAACCCGTCATCAGAGACTATATCCAGGAAGCCATGGAGGTGGAGAAAGCCGGCCTGAAGGTGGATTTCAAGCCGGCTGCGGAATATGCCATCCCGGAAGAATTCCAAAGGAAGCTGGACGAAAGCCCTGCGCTGAAAGCCGCTTTTGATGCATTGACGCCGGGCCGGCAAAGGGCATACCTCCTGCATTTTTCCGCCCCTAAACAATCCAAGACCCGTGAGGCGCGGGTTGAAAAGTGCGCGCCGCAGATTCTCGACGGAAAGGGCTTGAACGATCTGTGACCTGCTCTGTCGAGGACCGGGCGCGCCGCCTTGTGGTTGCGAGGCTGACGAGAATCTGTCCAGTGGGATCGTGCAACTTCTAGTGGAGGCGCTATGGTAGGGAGCAAACGTGTGAAGAAGGACGCG
>CAIQJD010000512.1 GCA_903872005.1 uncultured bacterium
AGGAGAACCGCTTCCGGAATGGCCATGAAATACCGCTTCATCTCGGGATGGGTGACGGTGACCGGCCCGCCGGCGGCGATCTGCTTGCGGAAGTAGGGGACGACGCTGCCGCGGCTCCCCAGGACATTGCCGAAGCGCACGGCGACGTAGTGCTTGCCGCTCTGCTCGGCGGCCTGGTGCACCAGCAGCTCGGCGGCGCGTTTGGTCGCGCCCATGACGCTGGTGGGATTGACCGCTTTGTCGGTGGAGATGAAGACGAAGCGCCCGACGCCGGCGGCGCGTGCCGCTTCCAACAGATTGCGCGTGCCCAGGACGTTGTTGGCAATCGCCTCGCTGACGTTGGATTCCATCAACGGGACATGCTTGTGGGCCGCGGCGTGGAAGACGATGTCGGGGCGGTAGTGCTGGAAGATGGCGCGCAGGCGGTCAGGGAAGCGGATGTCGGCAATGATTGGGATGAGGGTCGGGCCGCCGGGGCGAGCCGCCAGTTTCAGCTCGTTGACGATGTCGAAGATGGAGTTCTCGCCGTGGCCGAGGAGGATGAGCTGGGCCGGGCCGTGGCGACTGATCTGCCGGCATAGCTCCGAGCCAATGGAGCCGCCCGCGCCGGTGACCAGGACGCGCCGGCCGGCCAGGAGCGCGGCCACGCCGGCGATGTCAGTCTCGACCGGCTCGCGGCGCAAGAGGTCCTCGATGTCCAGGTTACGCAGGTGGCTGATGCTGACCTGATCGGTGAGGATCTGGTAGATGCCGGGGACGACGCGGACGGGGAGCCGGGCCTGTTCGCAAAGCTGACGCGTCTCGCGGATGATCTTGCCGGGAGCGGTCGGCATGGCGATGATGATTTCGGCGACGTTGTAGCGGCGCGCCAGGGCGGGAATGTCGCGAAGCGCCCCCAGCACCGGCACGCCATGAATCCGCAGGTTGTGCTTGGCCGGGTCATCGTCCACGAAACATACGGGCGTCAGCTCGCTGCCGGGAGTTTCACGCATGGCGCGGGCGATGCGGTGGCCGGCGTCGCCGGCGCCGACGATGAGGACACGCTTGCGCTGGCTGGCCGGCCGTTCGGCGGCTGACGCCCAGAGGGCGCGGCTGGCGCGGGCCAGGAAGCGCACGCCGCCGACGCTGAGGAGGACGAGTATTGCTTCGATGAGGGGGGTGGAGCGCGGCAGGCCGAACCAGGATGTGCTGATGGCCGGCCAGATCTGCGCCACGACGACGGGCGCGACCATGATCGCCGAAGAGACGCCGACGGCCTTGATGACCGTCGTCAGCTCGGCGACGCTGGCGTAGCGCCAGTAGCAGCTATACAGGCCCATGAAGTAGAAGATGGGCAGGCGCACGGCCAGGCCGCAGAGGGTGTAGATGGCGATGGCATAGGCGTAGTAGCCCAGGGGCCAGATGCCTTCGACGCGCAATGCCAGCGCCAGCGTCGGCAGGAGGCAGAGGGCTATGATGTCGAGGAGCAGGAAGTGTCGGTTTCGCAAGGTAAGTGGCGCTCGCACGGCGTCGTGCAGGAGATGACGCGGCATGGATTGGGGCATGCGCATGGGAGAAGCCTCATCCCGAAAGGGCGGGAGCAGCCCGCCGGAAGGCCCGAACCCCGGGGAAAACAATGCGACGCTGAGGAATGGATGCGCCGGAATCGCCGAGGGAGATGCCGTCGCAGCGACGTGATTGCGGTGAGGTCATGGGGCAACGAACTCGACCGTTTGCTGAGGCCCAGGAGCGGAAGAGCGACGAGATCAGGGCGCGGCAGAGTGCAGTGCCGCGCAGACGCGATCCACCTGCGTTTCGGTCATGACGCTTGAGAAAGGCAGCGCCAGAGATTGTTCGCCGAGGCGTTCGGTGACGGGGAAGGCGCCGGGAGCGTAGCCGAACTGCTGGCGATAGAAGGGCTGGAGGTGAATGGGCGTGAAGTAGGGTCGGCTGGGGATGCCAGCCTCAGCCAGTCGGCGCATGACGGCGTCGCGTTGGGCCGGCGGCTGAATCCGCACGACGTAGACGAACCAGGACATGCGGGTGGTGGTCGGGGCGATACAGGGACGCTCGACCCATTCGATGTTGGCGAGGCGGGCGTTGTACCAGCCGGCGACGCGCTCGCGTTTGGCGAGCAGTTCATCCAGCCGGCCCATCTGGGCCAGGCCCAGGGCAGCGCTCAATTCGTCCAGGCGATAGTTGTAGCCCAGGCGGGTATGGTTGAGCCAGGCGTCGAAAATATCGCGGCCCTGATTACGCAACGAGCGGAAGAGATCGGCCCAGTCGGCGCGGTCAGTGACGAGCATGCCGCCTTCGCCGGCCGTGATCTGTTTGTTGGGGTAGAAGGCGAAGACGCCGGCGTCGCCCAGGGCGCCGGCCGGCCGGCCCTTGTAGGCGGCGCCGAGGGCTTCGCAGGCATCTTCAATGACAGCCAGATTGTGTTGGCGAGCGACATCCAGGATGGGATCCATGTCTGCCGGTTGGCCGAAGGCATGGACAGGGAGGATGGCCCGCAGCGCAGCGCCAGAGACCTCACCCCCGGCCCCTCTC
>CAIQJD010000513.1 GCA_903872005.1 uncultured bacterium
CTATCGGCTGTTGGGCCTCGCCGCGCTGGCGAACCGCTGGCCCGACTTCTACGAGCAATACCTGGCCTTCCCGTTGCCGGCGCGCGACCTGACCTTCGAGCTGGAGGTCATCAAGTAGATGCGCGTCGCAGTGGTGGGACGCACCTACCTTGTCGCCGCCAATCGCGCCAAATGGCGCTATCTGCCGGCCGACATCGCCCTGACGCTGGTCACGCCGCCGGCCGTGCCCCATCCCCTGGGCGTCTATCGCGCCGAACCGGCCGCCGAATGGCCGCACACCCTCGCGCCGGCGTGGAACGCCGGGCGCTTATCGGGCTTCGCCTTCGCGCCCTGGCCCCTGGGGCGCGCCCTGCGCCGCGCCCGCCCCGACCTGATCCAGCTCGACGAAGAGCCGTCCTCCCTGGCCGCGCTGCAAACCCTCTGGCTGAGCCGGCGCCTGGGGGCCAGGCTGGTCTTCTTCACCTGGGAGAATCTGCTGACCCGCTTCCCCTTCCCGTTCAACCTGGCGCGCCGGCTGACCCTGGCCGGCGCGGACGCGGCCATCGCCGGCAACGCCGGGGCGGCCGGCCTGTTGCGCCAGAGCGGCTTCCAGCGGAATGTGGCGATCATCCCGCAGTTGGGGGTGGATGCGGAGCGCTTTGCGCCGCGGCCGGCCGCCTCTGTGCGCGCCGAGCTGGGGCTGGACGCCTTCACCGTCGGCTATGTGGGCCGGCTGGCGCCCGAAAAGGGCCTGACCACGTTGCTGGAAGCATTGGGCCGGCTGGCCGGCGATTGGCGCTGGCTCCTCATCGGGCGCGGGCCGCTGCGGACGCCCCTGGAAGAAGCCGCGGCGGCGCGCGGCCTGGCCGGCCGGCTGCGCTGGGTGGATACGGTCCCGCACCAGCAGGTCGCCGGCTACATGAATGCCCTGGACGTCCTGGTCTTGCCCTCGCAACCTGCGCCGCGCTGGACCGAGCAGTTCGGCCACGTCCTGATTGAAGCCATGGCCAGCGGCGTGCCGGTCATCGGCTCCGACGCCGGCGCGATCCCCGAAGTGATCGGCGACGCCGGCCTGCTCTTCCCGGCCGGCGACGCCGCCGCCCTGGCCGAGCGCCTGGAGCGCCTGCGCGCCGCGCCGGCCCTGCGCCGCGAGCTGGCCGAGCGCGGCCGCGCCCGCGTCCTGGAGCGCTTCACGGATGCGGCCATCGCCGGCCGCACCGTCGCCTTCTGGCGGGAGGTCTGCCCATGCGCCTGACCCTCTTCCGCGCCAGTCCGGCCGAAGGCTGGCCCAGCATGGATCGCTACGCCGAAAGCCTGGCCGGCGCATTGCCGGCGCGCCTGCCGGCCGGCTGGGCGCTGCACCTGGCCGCGCCGCCGGCCGCGCCCCCCTGGCCCTACGCCCAACTGCTCCACCGGGCGCTCTTCTATCCGGCCTGGGCGCGCCGCCGCGCCGGCGACCTGAACCATATCCTCGACCATACCTACGCGCACCTGCTGGGCGCGCTGCCGGCCGGCCGCACCGTCGTCACCGTGCATGACATCGCGCCGCTCCTCTTCCCGGGCCGGCGCGCCGGCCTCTCTGGCCTCTTCTGGCGGCTGGCCTGGCGCGCCGCGCGCCGGGCGCGCTATCTCATCGTCGTCTCGGAATTCATCGCCCGCCAGATTCGGC
>CAIQJD010000514.1 GCA_903872005.1 uncultured bacterium
CCTTCACAGCCGCCCGGGATGGAGCAGGGAGTGAAGTGCGAAGCCACCACCGAACCCTTGGGGTAGAAGTTATCCACAATGCGCTGTCGATCGATACCCATCGCAACGGCCTGGCGGACCTTTTCGTTGTCGAACGGTTTCTTCAGGTTGCTCATGCCGATGTAGAAGATGTTCATCGCCTCGCGCGGGTAGAGCTTCAAATTCTTATCCGCCTCGATCTTGGCGAAATCATCAGGCGACGGGTTATCAATGCCATCCACGGTGCCCGACTGCAGTTCCAACAGGCGAGCCGCGCCTTCCTTGCTCCAGCGGAAGACCAGCGTGTCGTACTTCGGCTTTGCGCCCCAGTAGTCAGGATTGGCCTTGAAGATGACACTATCGCCCTTGGTCCACTTCTCCAGCTTGTACGGGCCCGTGCCGACAAGTTTATCAAGCAGTTCGCCGCCGCCACCGGTAGCCTTCAACTGATCCGAGGAATGAATAGCGAACGCAGAGAAAGCCGCCTTCGAGGGGAACGCAACATCCGGCTGGCACAGGGTGAATTTCACCGTATAATCGTCGACCGCCTCGATCGACTTGATCTCGCCGCCGTAATCACAGTTTGCAGCCGCGTACTTCGTCTCCGTCGTAACGACCTTGCCCGCATCCGCTGGCGCGGCCGCGGCCGGCTTGGCGCCGATCCACTTGGTGTAGATCTTGTCATATTCGCCGCTGGCCTTGACGTTCTTCAGACCGGCGTTGAACAGCGCCAACACTTTCTTAGGGTCACCCTTCTGCACGGTCACGCCGTAAGTCTCATTGGTCACGATCTCGCCTGGGATCTTCAACTTGCCCTTGAACTGATCAGACTGCAGCGCGTAGTTGGCGGCGACTGGGGTGTCTACCACCACGGCATCGAGGTTCTTGTTAACCAGGTCCATCATGGCCAGGTCGGGGGTGTCATATTCCTTCAGGTTTGCACCCTTGATCTTGTCACTCACGTAAATCGCGCCAGTCGTGCCGATCTGTGCGCCGACCTTCTTGCCGACCAGATCCTTCTCGGTCTTGATGGCGCTGTCATCGGTGCGCACCACGATCGCCTGATTCGCGTTAAAGTATGGATCAGAAAAGTCATACTTCTGCTTGCGCTCGTCAGAGATGGTCACAGAGGACAGGATAGCGTCATAGGCGTTGCCTTCGAGGCCGGCGAAGATGCCGTCCCAGGCCGTGTTCTTGATCTCGTACTCGAACTTCTGGTCTTTGGCAATCGCCGCGATCAGGTCGATGTCAAACCCGACGATCGCCTTCTTCTCGTCAACATACTCCATCGGCGGGAAGGACGCATCGCTCGCAAAGACGAGCTTCTTTGCTGCGGCCTTTGGCGCTTCAGTGGGTTTCGGCGCCTCAGTCGGTTTCGGTGCCGCGGTCGGTTGCGGTGCGGCCGTGGCCTTCGGGGCCTCGGTCGGTTTCGGCGCCTCAGTGGGCTTGGGCGCTTCAGTCGCCTTTGGCGCATCTGCCTTTGGCGCAGGGGTGGCAGGCCCGGTACAGGCCGCCACCAGGCCGAACAACATCACGGCCAGGGTCAACAAACTGATCCACTTCAACTGCTTCATGCTGCTCTCCTCCTGAGATTGGTTGGACAACTGATACCAAGAAGACTTCGACGCCAGCCGGCGCAGCGAAAACGCACT
Organism: uncultured bacterium; assembly: GCA_903872005.1. Next base: position 1,671 of record CAIQJD010000514.1, read on the forward strand.
GCACCCAGGTCAGCGCCAGGCGAACTGAACTATCACATCAACTAGAATAGCCGCCGTCGGATCTTACAACGGCAAGTGAGTCGCGCGCGTCGTCGGGCACGTCAACCGCGGCACGACATTGTGCGGACCGGGCGAGGGCAGATTGTGAATACCGTACCTATTATAGGCGTTCGTTCTGTGCTTGTCAACTAGCTTGATCGTGCGATGGTGTGTTATACTGGCGCCATGACCTGCCAACCGCTACGTGTGTGCTTCTTCGGTACCTATCGCCTCGAGTATGCACCTGACCAGATGCTGATGGCCGGGTTACGCCGTGCTGAAAGCGCAATCTGTGCTCATTATGCGTTTTATTGCGCGAGTTTGTTGCCTGAGAGGCTCTCCCAACTATGACACTCCCCACGTTCCTAATCATTGGTGCGGGGCGCGCCGGCACAACGTCTCTTTACTACTACCTGAAACAGCATCCTCAGGTCTTCATGAGCACCATCAAAGAGACCCATTACTTTTCGATTGAAATGTGGCAGCGCCAACCCATGCCAGCGCAGGAATTGCAGGTCTCGCCCTGGCGAGAAGGTATTCATACGTGGGAGGAGTACCTCGCCTTATTCGCTACTGCGAAGCACGGCCAGGCCGTCGGTGAAGCTTCTCCAAGCTACCTGCGCGTGCCGGGCGTGCCTGA
>CAIQJD010000515.1 GCA_903872005.1 uncultured bacterium
CAGCGCCGACGCCGGCTACCGCTACGACTCCAGCGTCTTTCCGTTCAAGAACTACCTGTACGGCGTGGCCGGCGCGCCGGATGTTCCGTATCGCCTGAGCGGCGCGGATGTGGCCCGCGCCGACGCCGCCGGCCGGCTGATCGAGTTCCCCATGAGCGTGTGGCGCTGGGGCCGGCTGGCGCTGCCGGTCGCCGGCGGCGCATACCTGCGGCTCTTGCCCTTGCCGCTGCTGCGGCGCTGTCTGCGGCAGATCGAGCGGGAGCGGCCCATCGTGATCTACGCGCACCCGTGGGAAATGTCGGCGCAGACGCCGCGCGTGCGCCTGCCGGCCGTCGAGCGGCTCATCACGTACTACAATCGCGGCGCGGCGTTGAGGAAGCTGGAACGGCTGCTGGCGTCGTTCGCCTTCGCCCCGTTGGCGACGGTTCTGCAAGAAGGCGGCTGGCTGTAGCGGGTGGTGGGCCAGGGGCCCACCCTACGCGGCCGGCTGAGGGCTGATAGCTGAAAGCTACCTGGAGGAGTGGCTCATGCATTTGCAAACGCGCATCTTCCTGATCGTGGCCGGCGTCGTGATCCTGGCGCTGGTGATCAACCTGGTACGCACGCGCCGGCTGAAAGAGGAGTTCGCCCTGTTGTGGCTGCTGGCGGCGGCGCTGCTGCTGCTGGCCCCCCTGGGCATCGTGGACGTGTTGGATCAATTGGCCTATGCGGTGGGCATCGAATACCCGCCGGCGCTGATCCTGACCATCGCCATCATCTGCCTGCTGGGCATCCTGTTCCAGTTCTCGCTGCGCCTCTCCAGGCACAGCGAGCAGATCAAAGTGCTGATCCAGGAGCTGGCGCTGGTCTCTCAGCGGGTGCGCGAATTGGAGCGCGCCCATGCCCCTGTGAGTGAGAATGATGAATCGTCTGAAGACCCTGCTGCAATCTGAGTGGCTCTGGCCGCTGGCGCTGACCCTGACCGGCGTGGCGCTGCGCCTGGCCCTGGCCGACCCGGCGCGGGTGGTGTGGGGCGATGAGCCATTTTACCTGTGGGATGGGCAAAACCTGGCCCTGGGGCGCGGCTACTCGTTCTTTCAGGGCGTCGCCGATGTCTACCTGACGCCGCTCTTCCCGCTGCTCATCGCCGGCCTGTATCTGCTGCTGCATAACCTGGAGCTGGCGAGCCGGCTCTGCTACGTCTTGCTGGGCGCGGCGCTGACCCTGCCGGTATACGCCATCGCCAGAGAGATGTATGGCCGGCGCGCGGCCCGCATTGCCGGCGCGTTGGTCACGTTCTATCCGGCCCTGACCGCGGCGCAGTTGTATTGGGGCACCATGACGGAGCCGCTCTACTTCTTGCTGGCCTACGCCGGCCTCTACGCCGCGCTGCGCGCGGCGCGCGACCGGCAGGCCGGCTTCGGCCCGTACATCCTGGCCGGCGCGCTCTTCGCCCTGACCTACCTGACGCGCGGCGAAGGCATCGCCTACATCGTCGTCGTGGGCGGGGCGCTGGCGTTCATCCGGTTGTGCGAAGGACGCCTCTTCACCCGGCCCGTCCTGTTGCGGTTGCTGGCGATGGCCGGCGCGTTCGTCCTGGTGGCCTTCCCCTACTGGCTCTATCTGCGCGTTCAGACCGGCCAGTGGATGATCAGCGGGCAGGCCGGCATGACCTATATCACCTGCATCAGCCTGGCATACGGGGACGCGGCCGGCTTCGACCGCGCCACCTGGGGCCTGGATCAGGCCGGCCGCGAGGTGGTCTTCTTCTCGCCGGACATCGTGGGTTTCAGCATGCTCGACCACATCCGCGCCAATCCGGCCGATTTCGCCCGGCTGGTGGGGCAGAATGTGCGCGATTTCATCGGCACCCTCTTCTCCGGGCGCATGTTCCCCTTCTATCTGCTGCCATTCCTGGGCCTGGGGCTGTTCGACTTCGCCTGGGAGCGCCGGCGAGCCAAGGGCGAGCTGCTCCTGTTGGCTTCGACCGCGCCGGCGTTGAGCTTCCTGCTCTTCTTCGTCCAGGAGCGTTACATCGGCGTGCTGCTGCCGCTGTTGATCCTCTGGACGGCGCACGGGCTGGGGCGCTGGGGCGGCTGGTTGACCGATAGCATTGCCCGCCTGCGCCGGGAGCGCCCCCTTTCAGGGCGGTGGAGCGGAGTGTTGACCGCGCTGCCGGTCGCGCTGCTCATCGGGGTTTTCCTCCTCTCCATGCCGAAGGTCGCCGCGGGGACGAGTCTGGGGTCGTTCCGGCCGGCGCATCGCGCGGCCGGCCTGTGGCTGGCGCAGCATGGCGAGCCGGACGTGACGGTGTTGAGCCGCTATCCGGCCATCGCCTTTCACGCCGGCGCGGCCTGGGCGCCGGCGCCCAACGCCGACGCGGCGGCCGTGTTGGAGTATGCCCGGTCGCACGGGGCGCGCTATTACGTCCTGGATGAGCGCGAAACGCTCAAGATGCGTCCGCAATTGGCGAAGCTGGTGGATGGGCCGGCGATGCCCGGCCTGCGCCGGCTGATGGAGTTCATGGATGAAGGGAAGCGCATCATCATCTTCCAGGTGGAATAGCGGCGCGGCCGAGGCGGAGCTGGATGTGCGCGATGCGGCCGGCGTGTGCAGCACGGAAGAAGACACGATCCTGCTGGCGCAGACCTGCGCGGCGCATGCCTCGGCCGGCGGGCGCGTCCTGGATTTGGGGACGGGGGCCGGCTATATCGCCATCTATCTGGCGCGGCGCGGCTTTCGGGTGGACGCCAGCGACATCAGCGAGCGGGCGCTGCGGCTGGCGCGCGAGAATGTGGCGCGCCACGGCGTGACGGTCAACGTGGTCTATTCCAATCTGTTCGCGGCCACGCCGGGGCCGTATGACGCCATCGCCTTCAACCCGCCGATGAATCCCGACGAGAGCGAGGCGACGCGCTGGGCGACGGCGTTCCTGCGCCGGCGGCGCTGGCTGGCGAATCTCCTGATGCGCGCCTTCGACCGCTTCCTGGACCATTCGCGGCTGCCCTTCCTGGAGGAGTTTTTGGCGCAAGCGCGCCGGCGCCTGGCCGCCGGCGGCTGCATCGTGCTGGAACTGACCCGCCTGGAGATTGACGACCTGGAGCGCCGGCAATCGGGCTTCGCCTTTGGCCCGCGCGTAGACATTCCCCGGCTGCCGACGGAGCAGATCGTCGTCGTGCGGCCCCGGGACGCGGAGCCGGCGGCGTGAAGCTTTCGCCGCGCCGGGCCTCGGCGCTGACGGCCGTCGTCCTGGCGGCGATCTTGCTCGGCGCGGCGGCCTTGCGTCTGGATGGCCTGACGCCGGCGGCGCGCGGCCTCGACTTCGCCGCCGATACCGACGAAGGGGCCTATGCCTTGAGCGCGCAGCTCCTGTTGCAGGGAGAGCTGCCCTATCGGGATTTCTTCGCCACGCTGCCGCCGGCGGCGCTGTATCTTTTCGCCGGCGTCCTGGCTCTCTTCTATAAGCCCTGGGGCAGCCTGGCCGGCTTCATGGCGCTGCGCTACGCCTCCGTGGCCTACGGCCTGGCGACCATCGTGGCGGCCTATGCCATCGGCCGGCGCGTTGGGGGGCGGACGGCCGGCCTGCTGGCGGCGGCGCTCCTGGCGTGCGATGGGATCGCCGCGGCGCAAGATCGGCGCGCCATGCTGGAAGCGCCGATGAACCTCCTCTCGGCCCTGGCGCTGTGGGCGTACCTGCGCGGCATGGGCCGGCGCTCGGGGTGGGGCTGGCCGGCGCTGGCCGGCGCGCTCAGCGCAGCGGCCGCTTTGGTCAAGAGTCCGGCGGCCGTCTTGCCGTTGGTGTTGGTCGGGGCGACGGTCGCGCGCCGGCGCTGGGATGCGCTGGGGCCATTGCTGGCCGGCGGCCTGGGCATGGGGTTACTGCTGGCCGGCCCGTTCCTGTGGCTGTGCCCCGACGCGTTCTTGAAACAGGTATACGCGTTCCAACTGGTGCGCCCGCCGGATGGCCTGCAAGGGGCGGCGGCGCGACTGCGCGATCTATGGAACATGCCGGCGGCCTGGCTGACGCTGCGCGCCGGCGGCCTGGGGCTGCTGATCGGGACGTGGCGCTTGTGGCGTCAGCCGGCGCGAGCCGATTGGCTGACGCTGGTCGCCTGGGCCGGCGGGACGGCGCTCTTGCTGTTGAGCAGCCAGTCGTACTGGGCGACCTACTTCGCGCCGTTGGCGCCGGCGCTGGCGCTATTGGCCGGCGGGCTGGTGATCGGACGCCCACAAGGGGCGATGCTACGGGGCGGGGGGGCGGCGGCGCGGCGCTGGCTGCCGGCCGGGCTGATCCTGGCCTTCGCCGTCTGGGGGCTGGCGCACGCGCCGGCCCAGGCGCAGGGCGTCTATCGGCAGTTGGGCTACCGCAAGCCGGCCTTCGGGGCGATCATGCGCTATCTGGAAAGTCCCGACGCGCCGGCCGGCGCGGTCCTGGCGACCGACCCGCTGTATGGCCTGGCGACCGGCCGGCCGCTGGCGCGGGGCGCCGGCGGGAGCTATCTGGCCGATAGTTACGGCGGGATGCTCTACCGCAACCTGGGCCTGGCCGAGAAGTCGTGGGCCGAGGTCTGGCAAATGCGGGGCCGAGCGCGTTCTACGGAGGCGGCCTTCGCCGGCGCGCCGGCGCAAGCCGATGCGCGGGCGGCCTTCGCCGAAGCCGGCTATGTGGTGGTGGATAGCCGGGCGCGCCGGCAGTGGACGGCGGAGACCCTGGCTTATGTGGAGGGCCATTCGACGGCAGTTCTGACCGTCGGGGACGTGGTGTTGCGCCGCAAGCCGTAGCGGCGCGGTGAAACCGTGGATGAGGAGAGAAGAGTTATGCCCGTGCGTGGGAGTGATGGCAAAGAGCTGAAGGTGATCGTCGTCATGCCGGCGTACAATGCCGCCAAGACGCTCAAGCGGACGTATGACGACATTCCGCCGGCGGTGGTGGATCAGATCATCCTGGTGGATGACGTCAGCCAGGACGAGACGGTCGAGATCGCCCGCGAGCTGGGCATTCAAGTCCTCGTCCACTTGCAGAACCGCGGCTACGGCGGGAACCAGAAGACCTGTTACATTGAGGCGCTGCGGAAAGGGGCCGACATCGTGGTGATGTTGCACCCCGACTATCAATATGACTCGCGGCTGATCCCGCAGATGATCGCGCCCATTGTCGCCGGCGAGGCCGACCTGGTGTTGGGGTCGCGCATGTTGGGCGGCGGCGCGCTGGCCGGCGGGATGCCGATGTGGAAGTACATTGCCAACAAGTTCCTCACCGGCGTGGAGAACCTGGCCTTTCGCCAGCGCCTTTCGGAGTATCACACCGGCTTCCGCGCCTATAACCGCGAACTGCTGGAGACGCTCCCCTTCTTGCTCAATAAAGACGCCTTCGTCTTTGACACCGAAGTGTTGGCGCAGGCGGTCTTCGCCGGCATGCGTATCGCCGAGACGCCGGTGCCGACCCGCTATTTCAAAGAAGCCTCTTCGGTCAATTTCAAGAACAGCGTGATCTATGGCGTGGATACGCTGCGGGTGGTGACGCGCTATTTGCTGAACCGCTGGGGGCTGGCGCGCACGCCGCAGTTCCATAAGACGCTGGCGCAGGTGGTGAGCCGGCACTATCGCGACGAAATCTTCCGGCCGGCGGCGTCGCCCTCGGTGGAGGTCAAATGAGCGAATACTATCTCGATTACATGAGCGAACAGGAGCGTTTCCCGCGCGCCGGCTTCAATCGTTCCAAGCGGCTCTTTGTGGAAGAGACGGCGCGCCAGCGCCTGCCGGCCGGCGCGCGCATCCTCGATCTGGGCTGCGGGCCGGGCTGGGTCAGCCACAACCTGCTGGCCGACTATCGCGTCGTCGGCATGGATGTGGAGAGCGACGCCGTGGAGCTGTGCCGGCTGCGCTATGACGCCGACTATCTGGTGGGCAACGCGTTCCACATTCCCGTCGGGAGCGGCCAGTTCGACGCGGTGATCTTCACCGAAGCCATCGAGCATTTCGTCCAGCCGGCGCCGGCGCTGGCCGAGATCGCCCGCGTGCTCAAGCCCGGCGGCCTGGCGCTCATCACCACGCCCAATTGCGGCAGCCTCTTCTGGATCCTCATCGAGAACACCTGGCATCGCTTCTTCGGCGGGCCGTGCAAGCCATATAGCCGCGACGTGCATCCCGGCCGCTTCACGCGGCGCTCCCTGGCCGGCCTCCTCGGCCAGTACTTCGAGGCCGAGCCGGTGCAAACGGTCTGGTACGGCCTGATTCTGACGGCGGTGGCGCGTAAACGGGGAGCGGCCCATTGAGCCGGCGGGTCTGGCTGGCCGCGGCGCTGCTTGCCATCACGCTCCTGGCCGCCTGGCTGCGTCTGGATGGGCTGGGCCGGCGTGGCTTCTGGCGCGACGAGGCGCAGTGCATCGTCATCGCCCAGAAAACCTTTCCCGCCGGCATCATCGAAGCCCTGCGCCACGAGGCGCACCCGCCATTCTATTATCTGCTACAACACTTCTGGATGGGCATAGTCGGCATGACCGAGTTCCGCGTGCGGCTCCTCTCGGCCGCGCCGGCCATCCTCTTCGTGCCGCTCCTCTTCTTTGCCGGCCGGCGCTTCTTCGGCGATCTGGCCGGCCTGGGCGCGGCCCTGGTCGGGGCGGTCGCGCCGCTGCACATCGCCCTGGCGCAGTCGGCGCGCGGCTATACCTGGCTGGC
>CAIQJD010000516.1 GCA_903872005.1 uncultured bacterium
CTGTCGTGTCGGCCGAGGGGCGGGAGCGCGCGTCGTCACTGATGGAGCGTAGCTCCTTGATATTGGGCAGACGCCAGTCGCCGCGGCCGGCCAAGGAGAGGCTATCACAAGCAGATACGGCTGCCTCCCAGGCCAGTGTAGGCGTAATCGTCGTCTGCTGCCACATCAGGCCCGTGCGCTCATCCGTCACCGTCCCATCGCCATGGTTGACGAAGGGGCCAGGCGCGCTGCTGGCGACATCGCGCACGCAGCGCGCGTGGAAACGCTTCGCGCCGCCGGCGCTGATGGTTTCACTCTTGGGGTGCGGCCCAATGCCGCCGCCGGCGTTCACAGCCCAGGCTTTCGTCGCGTCGCCCACCTGTTCGTGGGCCGCCCACCAGTATTCGGCCGTTGTGGTCACGAAGTAGGTCGTGTTCAGGGCCGGGTTGAGCCGGTCGTGGTCGAGGATGTTGAATAACTCGTAGCTGGTGGGCAAACGCCAATCCGAGGCCCCCGCCAGGATCAAGTTTTGGCAGTACGCGCCGGCGTCCGCCCATGTCATCTCCCCGCCATCGGTCGCCTGCCAGATCAGCCCCGTCACCAAGTCTGTCACCGCCCCGTTGCCTTCATTTCTATAAGCCGGCGGATGGATCGTGTAGTCTGAGTCCTCGCCAAAGGTGTTCGTGTAGCTCCTGGTCTGGCCGGTGTCTGGCAACGGAGCGGAGGTCGCCGGCCGTGGCGTGGCGCTGGTCGCGGTCGCAGTCGGTGTCGCCGGCCGTGGCGTGGCGCTGGTCGCGGTCGCAGTCGGTGTCGCCGGCCGTGGCGTGGCAGCGGTCGCGGTCGGCGTCCGCGTGGGCGGGCGTGGCGTGGCGCTGCCGGTCGGGATGGCCGTCGGCGTGCCCGATCCGCCGGTGATAGGATCGCCCGGCGTCATATCGCGCCCCTGAAAGGCCGCATGATCGGCCGCGTAACGATAGGCCCGGAAGACCGAATTGGTCATGGGGTAGCTGTCGGGCAAGACCTGGAGCGCGCCGGCCTTCGTTACCGGGTTGATGTATTCCCAAACCAGGTCGCCGGCGGCCGTCACTTCGAAGAGGTGGCCCTCTGTGTCGGCGCAAATCAGGGTATTGCCATTGGGCAATCGTTGCGCGCTAGAGCCGATGTGGCTGAAGAAGCTCTGGTTGCTCTTCGAGGTGTAAATCCAGGTAATCTGGTTCGACATCTGCTTCGTCTGCTTGTGCGTGTCGCGGTTTTCCGTTTCCCAGCGATAGTAGCCGGCGTCGGGAGGATTGATGTAATGCCCCGTATCCGCTTTGCTGGAGTCCAGGTAGGGGTTGATCTCGAAGACGTAAGATTGTGGCGTCCGCTCGAAGAGGTACTGGCCGTTGTTGAAGACCATCAGGTGGCCGGCGCCGGGCAGGCCGGCGTCAATCCAGTGAATGTCGTGGCTGCCGCCGATCTGTTTGTTGCCGGTGGTAGAGGCGGTCCAGTCTTCCAGAATCGAGGGGGGATCGCCTTGTTCGTAGCGGGCCGGGTCGCCGAAGCGATACAGGAAGTCGCCGGCTGACGTTGCCGCCAGCGCAATACTGGACGCCGGATTGCCGGCGCTGAATGTGCCATCGTGGTCAATCGCATAGAACTCGCCCTGCACCGAGTTAATCACGATGTGGCCCAGGGTCTCGTTGTAATCCAGCGAGTTACAGTGCAACCAATCGCGGCGCACGGGCCGGCCGGGCAGATTCAGATCCAGCCGCCCCGGATAGTCCGCGATGGTCTTGCCGGCGCCAACATAGTTCGCCTTGGCTGGGTCAATGTCCTGGATCACGTGGTCAAAGAACCACCACTCCCAGACGACATTCCCGTCCATGTCCACCTCTACAATCGCGTCCATCTGTGCGCCGGTATAGGGGGCATTGGCAGGATCACAGCCGGCCGCGAGACACTGCTCATTGGTGAGGCTCTTGTTGGCGATGTAGAGCGTGGTATACTCGCCCAGCGCCTTGTTGAAGATCCGCACGAAATCATGGTGGGGCGCGTAGTCTGAGCGCGTCTCGCGATATTGCCAGATGATGTTGCCGTCCCAGTCGAGTTCTTTGAAGCCGGCGAAGCCGCTGGGATCGTCGGTCGCGGCGTCCAACAGGTGGCCGTTATCGAGGAGGCGGGGATTGGTTCCGATGAGCCATGTATGCACCAGCCGGCCGGCCATGTCAATGAGGTAGGAGCGCCCGCCGGCCGCGAACAGCGTATAGCCGTTGTAAGCCCGGCTCGCATCCCAGTAGCGTAGCTCGGTTGGCCCCTGGATCGCCTCGTAGGCCCGGGCCAACCCGCCGGCCGAGAGGAAGAGCGCGCAAACAATGAGCAGCACAACCAGACGTTTCATGGGAACACCTCTTTCGCGTTAGGTGGCTCAACTCGCTGATGCGTTCAGCCATGGCATCATGTTAGCAGAGAGTTGTCCAGAAACGGTTCAGAGTTGTCCCAGATTGTGTTCAGATGCCGGCCAATCTTGGCCGGCTCTTGCGGGTGGTTCCATGTGGCGCGGCTGGGCGAGCCGGCGCTGCCGCTGCGGGTGGAAGTGTGGCAGGGCAAGCGCCGGCTGGCCGAGAACGATTATGATGTGCGCTTTCACGATCCGCGTCGGGGCATGCGGCTGGATGATTGGCTGCGCCGGCGGTCGGTAGATATCTTGCTGCGTTGAACGGACTAACGTTCTGCGCCCATCTGTATGAATCGCTGTTTAGTCGCTTCGTCAAGGAAATACAGCCAATGCGTAGGGTGCGCCCTGGCGCACCTTCCGTCCGGCGCCGCCCCGGC
>CAIQJD010000517.1 GCA_903872005.1 uncultured bacterium
ACGCCGATCCTTTCGCCGACGCCGACTCCGACGCTGCCGGCGACGCCCACCGCCACCGGCACGCGGACGGCGTCGGCCACGCTGACGCGCACCTCTACCGCGACCAGCCCGCCGACCTTCACCGCGACCGCGACCCATACGGCTACGCGCACCGCCATCCCCACTGCATCGCCAACGCATACGGCGACACCCACATTAACACAGACGCTCGCACCGACGCCAACCGTGACCCGAACCCGCACGCTGACTCCGACGGAAACCCCTTCGCAAACTCCTACCGGGACTCCTGTGCTGACTGGCACACCGACGGCGACGCCGTGGCCGGCCGGCCAGCTTGATCTGACAGACGCGGCGCAAGTCACTTGTGGCGGGATCTACTCCAGCGATACGCGCGGCGCTCCATCGCACGCCGATACGTATCCCTGCATCGCTAGCTGGCCGGAAGCCGGCCCAGAGCGGGTCTTCATCTTTACCAACAGCGTCCAGCAGGACATCACCGTCACGTTGTCGTATTCGGTGACGGCCGAGCTGGATCTGTTCATCCTGAGCGGGCCGAATGTCAGCCAGTGCATTCCTGGCGGTTATGGCGACCAGTATGCCGTGGCGCGCGATCTGGCGCCGGGGACGTACTATATTGTCGTGGATACTTTCACCGGCTTTGGGCAGCCGGCGCCAGGGCCTTTCACCCTGCGCGTCCAATGTTCGGGCAGCCGGCCCACGGCCACGCCGACCGGCACGCCGACGCCGGCGTTGACCGGGACAGCCACGCCGACCCTGACGCTTACGCCGTCGGTTTCCCCCACGCCTTCGCGCACCGGCACGCCGACGCTGGCGCCCAGCGCGACGCCCAGCCGCACGGCGACGCCGACGATAACCTTGACGCTTACGCCGTCGGTTACTTCTACGCCCTCGCGCACCGGCACGGTGACGCCCACATCCCCGCCGGCCGGCGAGCTGGACCTGACCGGCGCCGTGCCGATTGCCTGCGGCGTTTCCTATGTGGGGAACACCAGCGGCGGCCCCACGCGCGCCGATACCTACTCGTGTATGTCCAGTTGGCCGGAAGCCGGCCCGGAACGAGTCTATATCCTGACGACCACGGCGCGCCAGGACATCACGGTGACTCTCGGCTACTTGCAGCCGACAGAGGTAGACGTCTTCATCCTGAATGCGCCCAACACCAATGCCTGTGTGCCAGGCGGCTATGGGGACACGTATGCCATCGTGCGCGATGCGCCGCCGGGGACGTACTACATTGTGGTAGACACCTTCACCGGCTTTGGCGATCCGGCGCCAGGCCCGTTCACGCTACGCGTGCAATGCCCACTGGGGCCATTCCCGACGGCTACGCCTTCGCGCACGCCGACGGCTACGGCGACGCTGACGCTCACGCCGACTTTCACGCCGACGCCGATCCAGGCGCGGCTGCCGCTGGTTATGCGCCTGAACCCGCGCCCGACCGCGACGCCGACGGGGACCTATACCCCGACGCCGACGCGTACCGTCACGCCATCGGTGACGCCGACGCCGGCGACTCTGGTGCTGCAACAGGGGGTGAATGGCTACAGCGGCATGGTGGATACCTGGATCAGCACCTGGGATGGCACCCATAACTATGAAGGGGAGCCGTTGATGACCTTCCGCGGCGGGGATCGCGACCGCATGTCCATGCTGGTGCGGTTTGATCTGACCGGCTTGCCGGCCGGCGCGCACATCGTCGAGGCCAGGTTATCGCTATATGCCGTGGACGTGGTCAATCCGGGCGGGACCTGGGCCGGCAGCTACGCCGTCCGGCGCACCTGGACGGCCAATCAAGTGACCTGGATTGACGCCCGTAGCAGCGATCCCTGGGGCAGTGGCGGGGCCAACCTGACGCCGGGCGACCGCAGCGCCGAAGTCTCGAGTACCGTCTTCGTCGAAGGGGAAGAGAAGTGGTTTGACTGGGACATTACGACCTTCGCCGAGGAATGGGCGACGCGCGCCAAAGGCAACTATGGCATCATCATCCGCTGCCCGGGCTTGCCGGTCAGCGCGAATGTGGAGCACAACTTCGTGACCTCGGAGAATGCTCAGACGAATTTGCGACCCAAGCTAACGCTACGTTACTGGTAGCCGGGGCCGTACCATGAACAAACTGTCATGCTTGTGGCGTGAGGTTTTCATGCGAAATTCACGTTGGAAAGCTACACTGGAGGTAACCTTCGGGGCGCAGTGGAGAGACAGGACATGATCGGCCAGCAAATCCAACCTACTCTCTGGCAAAAGGGAGCAGACATGACAGCCAACCACCTGCGGGTTGTGGCGCCGGCCCTGCCGGTCGCCCGCGATGACCTCTCGACCTGGCTCTATGCCGCACTCAAACGCTTGTTGGATATCCTGTTCTCCGCGACGGCCTTGCTCATCCTCTCGCCGCTCTTGCTGGTGGTCGCCGTGGCGATCAGGCTCGACTCGACCGGGCCGGCGATCTTCGCCCAGCGCCGCGTCGGCAAGGACGGCCGCATCTTCAACTTCTACAAGTTCCGTTCGATGCGCCCCGACAAAGAGAACGATCGGGCCCACCGGCGCTTCGCCGAGGCCTATATCACCGGCCGCAATCTGGAAGAGCTGATGCGCGAGCAGGGCGAGATGGTCTACAAACCCAAGAACGGCGCCAGCGTGACCCGCGTCGGCAAGATCCTGCGTACCACCAGCCTCGACGAGCTGCCGCAGTTGGTCAACATCCTGCGCGGCGACATGACGCTGGTCGGCCCACGCCCATCCATCTACTACGAAGTGGATTTGTACCGGGACTGGCACCGCCGGCGTCTGGCCGTCACGCCTGGCCTGACCGGTTATGCCCAGATCAATGGCCGCAGCAGCCTGCGCTTCGATGAGATCGTCCATCTGGATATCGAATACATCGAAAAGCGCTCCCTGTGGCTCGATCTCAAGATACTGCTCTTAACCATACCCGTGGTGCTCTCCGCTCGCAGCGCCCGCTGAACGAATACCCCGCAGATTCCGCAGATCTGCGGGGTATTCATTTGTCCGCGCTTCAACCCCATTCAGACGCCTGCGCGATGATGAACTTGAGATAGCGCCCTTCCGGGAAGCCGGCCGGGGCCGGGTGATCCAGCGGTTGGCCGGCCTCGTGCAGGATCAGCACGCGCCGGCCGGCGGCCGCGCCGGCGTCGGCTAACGTCTGGCGAAAGGCATCCGGGCTGACCTGACTGGTGCAGCTTGCCGTCGCCAGCAGGCCCCCCGGCTCCAGGCAAGCCAGCGCCATCTGATTCAGGCGCACGTAGGCCCGCAGGGCCGCGAAGCGATTCTGCTTGGCCTTGGCGAAGCTGGGCGGGTCGAGGATGATGAGATCGAAGCGCCGGCCGGCGCGGCCATACTCTTCCAACAGCGCGAAGACGTCGGCCGTCACGCAGGTATGCTGGGCCGGCGCAAAGCCATTGAGGATGAAGTTGGCCTGGGCGTCGGCCATGGCGGCGGCGGCGCTATCGCAACTGACGATGGCCTGCGCCCCGCCGCGCGCCGCGTAGACGGAGAAGCCGCCGGTGTAGGCGAAGCAGTTGAGCACACGCCGGCCGCGACTCCAGCGCTCCAGAGTGCGGCGGTTCTCGCGCTGATCCAGGAAGAGGCCGGTCTTCTGGCCGGCGAAGAGATTGGCGCGGAAGGCCAGCCCATTCTCGTGGATGACCAGGTCGCGGGGCGGCGCTTTGCCCCACAGGACGTCCAGCTCCTGGCTGCCGGCCGGCCGCTCGACGATCCCCTGGAGCGGCGCTTCTTCCCGCAACGCGGCGATGAGCCATTCTTTCAGGACGCTGACGCCGGCCGAGTAGCGCGCCACGACGGCATATTCCCCGTAGAGGTCCACCACCAGCGCCGGCAGGCCGTCGCCTTCGCCGTAGACCCAACGGAAAGCGTCTGTGTCGCCGGCGGCGCGCAGGGGGGCGCGCAGCTCCCAGGCAGCGCGGACGCGCCGGCGCATCCAGTCCGCATCCGGCATGCCGCGCCGAGAATAGAGGCGCACGGCAATGGGGCCGGCGCTCTCCCACAGGCCGATGGCCTCGAAATCGCCGCAGATGACGCGCACCCATGTCCCATCGGGGTATTGGGCCGGCGGGTTGATCTGTTCGCGGTAGACCCAGGGGTGTCCGCTCTTGAGGCTATGTTTCAGTGCAGCCGGCAGGAAGTGCTTGGGGAGTCCCATATTTTGTCCCGGCGATCAGGCCGGCAGCTCCACGACCAGCGCGCCCTGCTCGAGGCGCAGCGGGTAGGTTGTCGCCGGCGTCGGGCCTTTGATGGCCGTAAGCGCCCCTTTGACCAGCCCGGGCATCTTGTCCACCCAGGCGACGACGCTGCCGTCGCGCACATCGAAGCGCGAGCCGTGCAGCGGGCAAACGAGGATATGTCCTTCCAATTTGCCGCGCCCCAGGTTGCTCCCCAGATGCGGGCAGCGCGTGTCCAGGGCATAAAACCCTTCGCCTACGTGGGCGACCAGGATGCGCCGGCCGCCGGCGGTGTACTCCCGCATGGCGCCGGCCGGGATGTCGGTCGCCGGTCCCAAAGTGACGGTTGACATCGCGTTCCTCCTATCTATGATGACGTGCGTCCATTATACAGCGAATCGGATGCACGCTCAAGCGTGGCCGGCCGCGCGGGTGTGTTTCAGATTGGGGGGACGGGCGCCGGGGCTATCGTAGCATCGCCCCTTGTGGGCGTCCTGGCGTCCGGTCGGACGCGCACAAGGCGCCAGGCTACACACGCGCCCAAAAACTGAAACACACCCCCACCCAACTCCAAACTGGACAAACTGTCCAAAATTTGGTACCATTTTCCTATGGCGGTCGCCTCGAGCCGGAAGTAAAATGAGAACGAATGAAATGAAGATGCTCTCGCTGCTGATGGGCGTTCTCGCTTTGCATCGTAAGGAGTTGGGTGATGCGTCTGGAAATCATATTTCGGGGGATAGACCCCAGCCGGCTCTCCATGCCCAGCCACTGCCCCAGTCCTGGCTGTGCCGGGCAAGAGTTCCGGCTGCACCAAGAAGTCCGCAAGCCATTGCGCGACCGCGACATAGAGACCGTGCCCACCTACCGCTATCAATGTACAACATGCGGCCGGACCTTTCGCGTCTACCCGGAGGGCGTGGACAATGGACAGGTATCGCACCGCGTCAAGCACCTCGCTGTCCTGCTCTACCTGCTCGGTCTGAGCTATCGCGAAGTCTCTCGCGCGCTCGGCGCCCTGGGCGTCTATTTCTGCAAAAGCCGCGTCTGCGATTCCGTTCGGGAGGCAGCCCAGGAGGTGATCGGCTTTGACCGGCAGCCCATTCTGGATGGCGTCTTGCCGGCCGACACGAATGACGCCCCGGTGGTCCGTTGGCGCGGCCATTGGCTGAACCTGGGCCTGATCGTTCACGACATTGACGGTCTGGTGCTGACCCTCGGCCCCTTGCCGGCCGACGAAGCCGAAACCCTGCGCGCCGTCCTCGCCCCGGTCACCGGCGCGGTGGGCGCCAGAGTCCTCCTGGCCGAAGACGTAGACGTCTTCCGAGCCGTGGCCTGAGCGCGCCCCACACTCCCTGACCATTGCTCCATAGCGGCGTTTCTGGCGGAGTGGATGCCCATCGCATCCGCTCCGCCTTCTTCGTTTTTGCCGCATACCCCCCCTGGCGTACCAAAGATCGGACGCAGCCGCCCTCCTTCCTCATTGACTATCGCGCCAAAATACGTTACCCTCTAAAGTAGTAACACCACTTCGGCGCCGGCTTCATACGTCATCCCGGCATTCCCCTCTCATCCCCGCCTCGCCCGACGCACCAAAACTCGGACACGCTCCACCCCCGCACCCCATTGACTCTTGACCCGCAATCCACTATCCTTACCATAGCAATAGTACTTTAGTACTATATCGCTATTATCCCATCGTAGGTTCAGAGTGACGGGTGTCGGGAGGCTGAGAATACTATGAAAAAGTCGTCTGAGAGCGAGAGTCGTATCCACAGTTTGCGCCCACATCGGGCCGCCCTGGTTGCGGGCATTGTCGCCCTTAGCCTCGTCTTGTGGGCGCTGGCCGCCGGGCCTGTCCTGGGTCAGTCCAGCATCATCCAGACCTGCATCACGCCGACCGCCACACCAGACCAATGCGTCGGCCTCTACAATATCCAGTTCGTCAAGGCTGAAGTCGTTGGCCCGAACACCGTCTTCACCTTCCGCGTCACATCCTACGGCAGTCCGGCCATCAGCCACTGGGTGTTGAGCGGCTGCTTCAAGCTCGCAGACGTTGTCTCTGCCAGCGAAGCCTACGAGTGGGTCAGTCCCGATCCCACCACCGGCCTGACCGGCCTGAAATTCAACACCGGCTACAGCGATGGGCAAACCCGCACGATCACTCTCACGTTACGCGGCGCCTATGGCCTGGTCACCGATCAGCTCGCCGTCAAAGCCGGCCTGGTCATCTGCCGCAGCAGCGTGACCGGCCCTGGCTGTCCTTTGCCGACAGCCACCCCGACCAATACGCCGCTGGCGACGCCCACCCGCACGGCTACCAGCATGCCCAGCGCCACCTCCACGAAAACGTCTACCAAGACCACTACCGTCACGCCTACCCCGACCACTACGAATACGTCTACCAGGACGCCGACCAAGACCTTGACCAGTACGCCCACCCGGACGTATACCAGCACGTCCGTCACCACAGCCACGAACACGCCGCGCTCCACGGCAACGGCCACAGCCACGACAGCGCAATGCTCCAACCTCTTCAACATCCAGTTCGTGAAGGCTGAAGCCATTGGCCCGAACACCGTCTTCACCTTCCGCGTCACGTCCTACGGCAGCCCCGCCATCAGCCATTGGGTATTGAGCGGCTGCTTCACCCTCGCGGACGTCCTCTTCGCCAGCGAAGCCTACGAGTGGGTCAACCCCGATCCCACCACCGGCCTGACCGGCTTGAAATTCAACGCCGGCTACGGCGATGGGCAGACCCGCACCGTCATCCTGACGTTACGCGGCGCCTACGGTCTGGTCACCGATCAGATCGCCGTCAAAGCCGGCCTGATCATCTGCAATGGCACAGTGACCGGCCCTGGCTGCAAGCTGCCTACCAACACGCCCACGAACACGCCCACCAGGACGCCAACGCAGCCCACGGCCACCAGCACCAACACCTACACGCCGACGTCTACCAACACGCCGACGAACACACCTACCAAGACGCCCACGCGGCCGACGGCTACCAGCACCAACACCAACACGCCCACGAACACGCCCACCAGGACGCCGACGCAGCCGACGGCTACCAGCACCCATACACACACACCGACGTCTGCCAACACGCCCACCAAGACGCCCACGGCCACGACCGTCCAGTGCTCCAACCTCTTCAATATCCAGTTCGTCAAAGCCGAAGTGGTTGGCCCGAACACCGTCTTCACCTTCCGCGTCACATCCTACGGCAGTCCGGCCATCAGCCATTGGGTGCTGAA
>CAIQJD010000518.1 GCA_903872005.1 uncultured bacterium
GAGCCGCGCTTCTTCATGCGCTTGCGGCGCTACGAAGACCGCATCGCGGCATTGGGCGAATCCTTTGGCCTGCGCGTCGATCCACGCGCCAAGATCTGGCAGCTCTCCGTCGGCGAGCAGCAGCGCGTCGAAATCCTCAAGATGCTCTATCGTGGCGCGGATGTGCTCATCATGGATGAGCCGACGGCGGTGTTGGCCCCGCAGGAAATTGAAGACCTCTTTCGCGTCTTGCGTTCGATGTGCGCGGAAGGAAAGTCCATCGTCTTCATTTCCCACAAGCTGGGCGAGGTGATGCAGATTGCCGACCGTATCACGGTCTTGCGTAAGGGCAAAGTGACGGCGGCCGGCTTGCTTCCCCGTGAGACGAATCCGGCCGAATTGGCGCAATTGATGGTAGGGCGCAGCGTGCTCTTCCGCATCGAGAAAGCGCCCTTGCAGTCGGGGCCGCTGGCCCTCTCTGTGGAGCAGGTCACGGCCGAGAATGACAAGGGCTTGCCGGCGCTGCGCGGCATCTCTTTGCAGGTGCATGCGGGCGAGATTCTGGGGGTGGCCGGCGTGGCCGGCAATGGGCAGCGTGAGCTGGCTGAGGTGATCGCCGGCCTGCGGCGCTGCACGGCCGGCCTGGTGCGCGTGGGCGACAAGGTGGTGAGCAACAAGCCGGCGCGGCTCGCCATTGATGAGGGCGTCTCGTATGTGCCGGAAGATCGTCGCGAGGTGGGTAGCTCGCCCAACCATTCCATCACGAACAATTTGATCCTCAAGTCGTACCGCAAAGCGCCCATCGCCGACGGGCCGGCGATCAACCGGCCGCGGGCGCGCCAGCATGCCGAGGAGCTCAAAGCGCAGTACGAAATCGTGGCTCCGACTGTTGAGACGCCGGTGCGGTTGCTGTCGGGCGGCAACTTGCAGCGTGTCATTCTGGCGCGGGAGATTTCGGCCGGGCCGGAGCTGATGATCGCCATGCAGCCGACGCGCGGCCTCGATGTCGGGGCCATTGAGGGCGTGCAACGCCTGCTGCTGGATCTGCGGCAGGCCGGCACGGCCGTGCTGCTGATCTCCGAGGAGCTGGACGAGATTATTACGCTCAGTGATCGGATCGTCGTGCTCTACGAAGGGCGCGTGGTGGGCGAAGTTTCCGGCCAGGTGGGCGACGCGGAGCGCCAACGGATCGGCTTGATGATGACCGGGCAATATCGGGTTACAGAAGGATGCGATCAGCCGGCGACGGCAGGAGCCGCGCAAGGGGGAGTGCAGCCATGACCAGCTCTTCGACGCCGGCGAGTCGTCGCCGGCCGGGCTTGCCCTTTGCCGTGAAGATCGAGCCGCGGATCGAGGACACGCCGCGCTGGCTGCCGCTGGTCGTCTCGCTGGGGGCCATTGTGGCGGCCCTCGTCATCAGCGGCATCGTCCTGGCCCTGGTGGGCGGCGATCCCTTTGCCACGTACGCGCACATGGCGCGGGCCTCTTTTGGGGATATCGGCGTCTTCTCGGATACGCTGGTGAAGGCGACGCCGCTGATCCTGGTCGGGCTGGCGTGCGCGTTGGCGTTTCGAATGCGCCTGTGGAATATTGGCGCGGAGGGGCAGTTCTTCCTGGGCGCCTTCGCTGCCAGCGCCGTGGTGCTGACGCCGATTCTGCCGGCTTCAACGCCGCGCCCGATCATGTTGTTGGCGATGGGGCTGGCCGGCTTCGTCGGCGGCGCATTGTGGGGCCTGCTGCCGGGCTATCTCAAGGCCAAGCTGAAGGTGAACGAAGTCGTCACGACCTTGATGATGAACTATATCGCCGTCGCCTGGAACAATTTCTTCATCTATGGCGTGTGGAGCGAGCGTGGCTTCCAGATGAGTCCAGTCTTCCCGGAGTCGGCGTGGATGCCGCGCCTGACGGACTATGCCGAGACTGTGCCGCTCTTCAGTGGGCTGACGTTGCATCTGGGGCTGCTCGTTGGCATCGTGGCGGCCGGCGTGTTGTGGTGGGTCATCTATCGAAGCCGCTGGGGCTACGAGCTGCACCTGATTGGCGACAATCCCCAGGCGGCGCGTTACGCCGGCATCAGTATCGTCAGGAACACCGTGCTGGTGATGATGGTTTCGGGGGGGCTGGCCGGCCTGGCCGGCATGTCCGAGATTTCGGGCGTCGTGCATCGCCTGCAAGGGGCCATCTCGCCGGGGTACGGTTTCACCGGCATCATTGTGGCCTGGCTCGCCAAGCTCAACCCGCTGGTGGTAGTGCCGGTGTCCATCCTCTTCGGGGCGCTAATCCTGGCCGGCCGGGAGATACAGCCATCGGGCATCCCGCGTCTGATTCAGGGCATCATCTTGTTCATGCTCATCAGTAGCGACGTATTGCTGCGCTATCGCGTGCGTATCGTGCGAAAGGAGAGCTAGGGCATGGACTGGATTGTGATTCTTCAGGCCGGCGTTGCCTCTGGCACGGTCTTGCTCTTCGCTACGATCGGGGAGATCTTCTGCGAGCGGGCCGGCGTGCTCAATCTGGGCCTCGAAGGCATGATGCTCATTGGGGCAATGAGCGCGTTTCGGGTAGTCGTCTACACCGGCAACCCCTGGCTGGGACTGCTGGTCGCCATGTTGGTTGCCGGCGCGACGAGCCTGTTACATGGGTTCACCACGATCCATTTGCAGGCGGATCAGGTGGTCAGCGGGCTGTCGCTGACGTTTCTCTGCACCGGCTTGAGCCTGGTTTTCGGGGAGGGTCTGAGCAAGGCCGGCACCGTCGCGTTTCTGCCCGATCTGACTATTCCCCTGTTGAGCCAAATCCCGGCGCTGGGGCCGGTATTGTTCAAAGAGCAGAGCATCCTGGTCTATTTCGGCTATTTGCTCTTCCCGGCGGCCTGGTACTATATCAATCACACGCGGCCGGGCATGCATTTGCGGGCCGTGGGAGAATATCCGGCCGCGGCGGACGCGTTGGGGATCAACGTCTATCGCTTGCGCTATACGTATGTGTTCGTGGGCGGGCTGCTGGCCGGCCTGGCCGGCGCAACGATCAGTCTGGCCGTTGCGCCGGGTTGGTTCAGCGAGATGACGACGTCCGGGCAGGGGTGGATTGCCATCGGTCTGGTGATCTTCGCGCAGTGGAATCCGATTCGGGCGGCCGGCGGCGCGTACATCTTCGGCGCGCTGCGCCGGCTGATCCTCGACCTGCAGGCTCCGATGGCGTTGCTGGGGCTGCCCAACCCGTTCTACTATAATCCCTATTGGGGCTTCTTCTTGCAGATGATGCCCTATGCTTTCACGATAGCGGTCTTGATCATTGGGTCGCGCGAGGCGATGCGGAAGCGGTTGGGCGCGCCGGCGGCGTTGGGGTTGCCCTTCGTGCGTTCCGAGCGCGGGTAGCCGGCCTTGGATTGTGCAGCTTGCCTTCGCCGGCGTCGCCATGGGGCGGCGGGGTAGGGTGCGCCAGAGCGCACCCTACCCCTTGAGCGATACATGGGGAGATTACCATGACGACCTACACGGTGATGGGGCGTTGTGCGGCGACCGGCCACTTGGGGATTGGCTTGACGACCGCCTCGCTTGCCGTGGGCGGCTTCGTCCCCTTTCTCACGGCCGGCGGCGACATCGTGGCATCCCAGGCTTACGCCCAACCGGGGCTGGGCCTGGAAGCGGTCAGGCTGCTGAACGCCGGCCTCTGCTGCGCCGACTTGCTGGCGCGCCTGAATGCGTTCGATTCATTTTTCGCCTACCGGCAGCTTGGCGTGCTCACCCGGTCGGGTGAGAGCTTCGTCCATACCGGCGCGCAGACGCGACCCTGGGCAGGCCATCGCATCGGGCCGGATTATCTGGTGATGGGGAACGTGCTGGCCGGCGAGAGGGTGCTGGCGGCGATGGCGACGGCCTTCGAGGGGCGCGCCGGCGATCTGGCGGATCGGCTGCTGGCGGCGCTGGAAGCCGGCCGTGACGCCGGCGGACAGGTGGGGCCGGGCGGCCGGCGCTACGCCGAGCGCTCTGCGGCGCTGCGGATAGTGGGCGAGGGGGGCTACCCGGAGCTGGACCTGCGTGTGGATATGCACGCCGCCGCCGTAGGGGAGCTGCGCCGCATGTACGACATCTATAAGGCGTACAATCTGTACAACCGGCTGCGGGCAGAGGATCCACCGCACACGCCGGCGCTGGCGGAATGGGAAGACACGCACCTGCGCGAGAATCCGCCGCCCCCGGTGTTCGCCTGACGCAGTGAACTCGGCCGGCGGACCGCTCTTTGAGGACTGGCGCCCATCTCTGTCTGATAGGCGCAACGCCCCTCCCGTGGTTGTGACGTGAGGGGCGTTGGAATTCCGTGGGTGAGACTGACGCGGCCGACCGATGCGCCAGGGGCGCATCCTACGGGAGCGGGGCCTCGATCTTGATCTTCGGGTCGTACTCGATCTGCTGCACGGTGGTAGACTTCACGCCGGCATATTCGCCCTGCATTTCGGCCTTGACCGGCAGACCTGTGGCAACGTCCACCCACATCTTGATCGAGCTGGTGATTTGCTGGCCGGCCAGCGTTGCCGATTGGGTGAAGGTGTAGACCTGCGCCGGCTTGCCATTGATGGCCTCGGTTCCGATCAGCTTGACGTCGCTGATGCCCTTCTGCGTCTCTTCGGTCAGGCCGCTCAAAAGCGACTGCGTCATAGTCCCGACGTCAACCGGGAAGACCGTCCAGGTTTCGCCAGATTTCTGGTAGGTCTTCGTGCCGACGATGATGAATTCCATCTTGTTCTGCCCCGCCTGCGTGATCAGGTGGAAGCGGTCGGGCAGAATCATCTCGCCCGTCAGCTCCGTGGTTGTCTGACCGCTGGTGATCGTAGACTTGGTGCGGAACGGGCCGGCTTTCAGTTGGGCCTGATACGCCTTGATGATCGCATCACGCGGCGCGCCGGCCGGCTGGACAGGCGCGCTCGTGGCCGTGGCCGGCACGGCCGTCGCGGTTGCTGCGACGGTGGGCGGCGCCGCGGTGGCTGTAGCGGTCGGAGCCGGCTTTGTCGGCGTCGCTGCCGGCGGTTGCGTCGCGGAGGCGGGGGC